>JANWIS010000116.1 GCA_025449775.1 Ignavibacteriaceae bacterium | reverse complement strand
GTTTATTACAGAATTGTAGCAGGAATTTTTATTTTAATATTATTATTAACCAATATCATCAAACCATAATGGAGGAAAAACTATGAAAAAGTCGTTAATCATTTTTATGGCAGTTTTCGGATTCTGGTCTTGCAACGGACAAGATACCGGTAAAGTTGAATCGAAAGATCAGCAGACAAAGACAGATCAGACGAAAGTAGAAACAAAAACAGAAGGGAATGAAATGTCAGTTGCAGTGATAAACACAAATATGGGGAAAATAGAAATTGAATTGTTTGCTGATAAAACTCCAAAAACAGTTGAGAACTTTGTCGGGCATGCAAATAAAGGTTATTACAACGGAATAATTTTTCACAGAGTAATCCCAAACTTTATGATTCAAGGTGGTGATCCGACCGGAACAGGACGAGGCGGAGAAAGCATTTGGGGAGAACCATTTGAAGATGAAATAGTTCCTTCACTTGTGTTTGATAAAGCAGGCATTCTTGCAATGGCAAATGCTGGTCCGAATACGAACGGAAGTCAGTTCTTTATCACTGTTGCTGCAACTGCATGGTTGAATGGCAACCATACAATATTCGGAAAAGTTATCGAAGGAATGGATGTTGTCAATGCAATCAGTAAAGTTGAAACATCAAAACCTTCAAATGATCCTACTAGAAATGTTGCAGACCGACCGATTAAAGATGTTGTGATGGAAACAGTTACTATTGAAAAAAGACCGATAAAATAATTTTCACTAAAAGCTGAAATGAAACAGCAGGAATTTTTTTCATCCCGATGGGCAATGCTAATTGCTACATTGGGAATTGCTGTTGGAACAGGAAACATCTGGAGATTTTCAAGGGTTGTTGCACAAAATGGCGGCGGATCATTTCTTATTCCATGGGTAATATTTTTATTGATCTGGTCTGTTCCATTAATCATTGCTGAATTTGCTTTAGGCAAATCTTCCCGCATGGGGCCTGTTGGTGCAATTACAAAAATTGCAGGAAATAAATTCGGGTGGATGGGTGCATGGATAGTTTTTGTTTCAACAGCAATAATGTTTTATTACTCGGTAGTGACCGGCTGGTGTGTAAGATATTTTTTCTCTGTCATTTCCGGAGACTTATTCAATACTTCCGAACATCTGATTTATTGGAATGAATTTTCTTCAGGATATCAGCCTCTGCTCTTTCATTTTATCTCAATGCTTTTTGCTGCCTTTGTAATTATCCGGGGAGTAACAAATGGGATTGAGAAAATGACAAAGGTGATGGTTCCTGCTTTGCTCATTATCCTTTTTATACTTTTTATCCGGGCAATTACACTTCCCAATGCAATTGAAGGAATAAAATATTTTTTCACACCAGATATTGATGTTGTACTCGATTACAAAGTCTGGCTGAATGCATTAACACAAAATGCGTGGGATACAGGTGCCGGATGGGGATTGATTTTAGCCTATGCAATTTATATGAAGAAGAGAGAGGACATTTCACTGAATGCAGCTTTGATCGGTTTTGGAAATAACAGTGTATCGCTGTTGGCCGGAATCACAATCTTCTCAACTGTATTTGCTTTAAGCTCATCGGATGCAATTAATCAGATATCTCAATCGGGTCCTGCAAATACAGGATTGACATTTGTTTACTTACCGTTACTCTTTACAAAGCTAACTGAAAGTTACCTGGTTAATATTGTATTTGCGTCCATGTTTTTCATTGCGTTGGTTTTCGCTGCGTTTACCTCACTAATATCCATGGTTGAACTGTCCACCAGGACAATGATTGATTTTGGTTTTAAAAGGCAAAATGCAATAGTTCTAATTGCATTACTGGGATTTATTTTTGGAATTCCGTCAGCACTTGATTTAAAATTTCTCACAAACCAGGATTGGGTCTGGGGACTCGGATTGATTCTGAGCGGTGCATTTATTTCTTTTTCTATAATTAAGTATGGAGTTAATAAATTCAGGACGGAAATAATTAATGGATACGGAAGCGATGTGAAGATCGGAAAATGGTATAATTTCGTTATCGGGATTTTAGTTCCGATACAGGTTGTGGTTTTGATAAGCTGGTGGTTCATTTCATCAATAGGCTGGGATGCAGAATGGTGGAATCCGTTTCACTCAGAAAATATTGGAACAGTAATTTTCCAATGGGTTATCATCCTGATTTTATTTATCGGGCTGAACAAATTTTTAGTTAATCATACTTTGAAAAGTGATTTAACATAAAATTAAATTGAATATCATAACAATCATAACAGCAGTTGTTGTAATATGTATAGTTTGGGGTGGACTATTATTTTTTATAAGCAAAGCATTCAAGTATGAAAAATTGAAACAGAAAAATGGCGAAGAGTAAAGCACCGTCGATCCTTGAGGCAATCCCTGAAATAAAAAAACGAAACTTTAAACCCGTTTATTATTTTTTTGGCGAAGATTCATACAACCTTTCCTATGTTCTTAACACACTTGAAGAATCCTTTAAACCGTTGCTTTCATCAGACTTTGATAAAGAAACAATTTATTCCGAAGATCGATCAATAAGTGATATAATCGGACTTGCTTTGGCATTTCCTTTCGGCTCAGAAAAAAAATTAATGGTAGTTAAGGAAGCTGAAAAAATTAAAGACAAAAAACCATTGAAAGATTACGCTGTTTCTCCGCCCGGCTTCACTGTTCTTGCATTCTTTCACAACGGAACCATCACAAACCTGAATACCGAACCATTTAAAACTCTTTCAGAAAATAATTTTTTGTTTGAATCGAAAGAGCTGAAAGGTAAAAACCTGGTGGATTGGCTTATCAGTGTTGCAGAAGAAAAAGGAAAAAAACTTTCCGAAGAAAATGCGCAGTTGTTTATTGATATTGCAGGCGAGAACAGAAGTCTGCTTGAAGATCAGCTTGAAAAAGTTTGCATATTCTTAAATGAAAAGAAAGAGATAACTATTGAAAGCATTCAGCATGTATCTTCTAATCTCAAACAGTTTAATATTTTTGATCTTCAGAACGCAATTGGGTTGAGAGACAAATCGAAGTCATTTTCAGTTGTAATTAATCTTATAGATAATGGAGCTGAGCTGACTTTTATTATTACAATGTTAACCCGTTACTTTACTGGTCTTGCTAAAATCACCGAGCTGAAAAGTAATAATGTACCTTTGATGGAAGCAGCAAGAATAGTCGGCACTCATCACTTTTACTATCCGGCTTATGAAAAAGCACGAGCTCTGTATCCGGATGAAAAGCTTGTTGAAGTTTTCCGTTCTTTGCTTAAAGCAGATGTATCTGTAAAAACCACAACAACGGATGACAAAACAATCATTACCCTTCTCATTGCCGAAATTCTTCAATAAGTGCACTTCTTTTTTCAGAAAACAATCTTTTTGGTTAATTTGTAAGAAGTTTTCCGTGTAAATCGGGATAATTAGGAAACAAATTTTGAACTATACAGGTATAAAAGCGGATTAATGGATATCAAACTCCGTGAACTTTCTGATGAAGAGCTGATTCTAGAGTTCCAGAAGAACAACACGGAAGATGCTTTTAACATACTTGTTCAGAGATATAAAAATCCGTTAACAAATTTTGTATTTAGATTTTTAGGAAATTATGAAGCATGCTCGGATGTTGTTCAGGAAACGATGATAAAGGTTTTCAGGTATAAAGACACATACAGCTCCGTTGCAAAATTTTCAACGTGGGTTTATACAATTGCCGGTAACCTTGCAAGAACAGAATTCAGAAGACAGCGAAGAAGAAACTTTTTTTCAATCAGCGATTATGGAGAAGAGCACTCTGCTTATGATCTTCCGGATGAAAGTTATAGACCGGATGTAATTACAGACAGCGGTATAAAAGATGAAATAATTCAAAAAGCATTGTCAAAAGTGAAAGAATCTTACAGAGAAGCCGTAATACTCAGAGACATTCAAGGATTAAGCTATGAAGAAATTTCTGAAATACTCGGAGTGAATGAAGGAACAGTCAAATCAAGAATAAACAGAGGAAGAGCACAACTTCAGGAATTGTTGAAGGATATTTATAATGAATAGGATTTACTATGGAAAATGATGAAAAGAAATATGAAGAAGTAATAAAATCATTAAAAGGTTTGCAGGAAGTAAAAGCACCGGTTAACTTCGAAGCGGATCTTCAGCAAAGAATAAATTCTGAAAAATTTTCAAATGAAGAACGAAAAGGATTCTGGGAAAATATTTTTATTCCTTCAAGACTGATTCCATCTCTTGGATTAGTAGCAACGGTTATTGTTATCTTTTTTGTTGTTGAGACCAATTCAGAAGAAATGGACAATCCTTTTCTTATTGAACCGAGAATTCGTGAAGATATAGTTCCTGCTGGTGATTATGAAGAATTGAAAAACAGGCAGGAAGCTTTATCAAAACAAAAAACTATTACAAAAGATGAACGGGTTTTACAACAGGGAAAAAAGGAAAATGAAATGAAATTGTCTGATGATAAAATGAGTACAGGTAAAGAAGAATCGGCAGAGATGCCTCAGCTTCAGGGTGAAAGAGATTATGTTACAGATCAGAATGCTGCAGAGAGATATGATATTCCATACGATTCTGCATTAACATCTGCAACTATTACAGAAGGATTTATCGCTGCTGATTCGATCGATGCAGATACAGAACCAGTAACTGGTCAGATGATGATGAAAGAAGAACTAAATTTCAGACAGCTTCAGTTATCAGCCGACGAGCAGAAGAAAGTTAATGAATTGAAAAGACAGGTTCAGTCGTTAGAAAAAGCCGATGAGCATCATAAATAGTTAGATTTTCATTCCAATTTTGCAATCAATTTTCTAATACAACGGTCTTTTTATTTCCTATTAATCTTTCTATATTTAACCCTCAAAATTGAATAAAATGTAAATTATTAAAGGATTTGGAGATGAAGAAAGGTATTCATCCGGAATATAGAGCTGTAATTTTCCAAGATACATCTTGTGACTTTGCAATACTTACAAGATCAACAATTAAATCAACTGATTCAATAAAATGGAAAGACGGAAACACCTATCCATTAGTTAAATTGGAAATATCGAGCGGTTCACATCCGTACTTTACAGGAAAACAGAAACTTCTTGATACTGCCGGTCGTGTTGAGAAATTCCAGAAAAAATATGCAACTAAAAAAGCAAGTAAAAGTTAATTTAATACTTCTGAGTTTTTTTAAAAGCCAGTTCAACTGGCTTTTTTTATTTATAATAAGTCCTTAATTATATACGTTTACTTTGTTGTGTTGAATTAATAAGTTCATAGATATGAAGAAACAAACTAAAACAATAGTTATTGCGATAATTGTGTTGATTTTACTTACGGTAATATTTTTACCTAAAATTATTTCATCTGACCAAAAAGATCTTTCAGTAATAATTGGTGGTAAAGATTCAGAGATTCCGGTAAATGCACACATAGTAAAATTTGAAAAGTTGAATGATGTTGTTTATACAACGGGGAGTATACTTGCAAATGAAGAAGTAGAATTAAGAAGTGAAATCTCAGGAAAGATAGTACATATCCTATTTAAAGAAGGCGCTTATGTAAAAAAAGGTGATCTGCTTATCAAAATAAATGATGCTGATCTTCAAGCCGAACTCAGGAAAGCAGAATCGAAAGTAAAATTGATTGAAGACAGAGAATTAAGACAGCAACAGCTTGCTGAGAACCAAATGATAAGTCAGGAAGATTATGAGAGTACTTTAAATGATCTAGAAGCAAGCAAAGCAGAATATGATTTAGTTCGGGCGCAGATAGATAAAACAGAAATCAAAGCTCCGTTCAGCGGAGTTATCGGACTAAGACAAGTCAGCGAAGGAAGCTTTGTTACCACAACTTCAGTAATCGCACGTTTGCAGAATTTATCCAACCTTAAAATTGATTTTGCCATTCCACAGAAGTATGCATTTATGGTCAAACTGAACGATGAGATTTCATTTAAGCTCAGTGGAAATGATTTTCAATACAAAGCTAAAATATATGCGATCGAACCCAAAATTGATCCTTCAACCAGAACACTGAAACTTCGTGCAATCTGTACAACTGCATACAAAGATTTATTCCCGGGTGCGTTTGCAAATGTTGAACTGAATCTTAAAGAAACGGATCAGGCAATTCTAATTCCTAGTCAAGCTGTAATACCTGGATTGAAAGGACAATCAGTTTTTGTTTTTAGCGGAGGAATTGCAAGTCTTCGGAAAGTTGATATTGGATTGCGGGAAGAAAAGCAAGTACAGATAACCTCCGGATTATCGGAAGGTGATACAGTTATTACATCAGGAATACTCCAGCTAAGACCAAATGCCAAAGTCAGGATTTCAGAATTTAATTAATCATCTTTTCACATTATGAGCTTATCATCCACAAGTATCCGAAGACCAGTACTGGCAATTATTATGTCAGTAATTATTGTTGTTTTTGGAATCATTGGATACACATATCTAGGTGTAAGAGAATTTCCTTCAGTTGATCCACCAGTCATTACTGTTTCAACGGCTTACATTGGTGCAAATGCCGATGTAATAGAAAACCAAATAACAGAACCGCTCGAAGAATCAATAAACGGAATTGCCGGAATAAAAAGTTTAACTTCAGTCAGCAGAGACGGAAGAAGCACCATCACAGTTGAATTCGATATTGATATTGACCTCGAAGCTGCTGCTAACGATGTAAGAGATCGTGTATCCCGTGCGATAAGTTTTTTACCTCCCGACATAGATATTCCAATTGTATCCAAAGCAGATGCAGATGCAACTCCGATTGTTTTTTTAGGAGTTCAAAGCAATACCAGGAATCTGCTGGAAATAACCGAAATGGCGAATAATGTAATTAAAGAAAGACTGCAGACTATTCCGGGAGTAAGCAGTGTTCAGATCTGGGGAGAGAAAAAATATTCGATGCGTCTCTGGCTCGATCCTTCCAAGCTCGCTGCATTTAGTCTTTCTGCCGTTGATATTCGAAATGCATTGAATAGAGAAAACATCGAGCTTCCATCGGGAAGAATTGAAGGAGACCAAACAGAACTTTCAATCAGAACCGTTGGAAGACTGAGCACAGAGGATGAGTTTAACGATTTGATTATTAAAGAAGATGTTGGAGGAATAGTCAGGTTAAGAGATCTAGGTTATGCACAGCTTGGGGCTGAAAATGAAAGATCAATTTTAAAATGGAACGGAATTCCGATGGCCGGTGTTGTGCTGGTCGCACAAGCCGGTGCAAATAATATTGCAATCACGGATGAATTTTATAAACGGCTTGAGCAGCTGAAAAAAACTTTGCCGTCAGACATCACAACTGTTATTGGTTTTGACGTTACAACCTTTATCAAAGAATCAATAACGGAAGTTGAACAAACTATATTTGTAGCTTTTGCTCTTGTTGTAATTATTATTTTTTTATTTCTCCGTGACTGGCGTTCAACAATCATACCGGTGATAGCAATCCCGATTTCTCTCATCGGTGCATTCTTCATCATGTATATTGCAGACTTTTCAATAAATGTATTAACTCTTCTCGGAATTGTTCTTGCGATTGGAATTGTAGTTGATGATGCTATTGTTGTTCTAGAAAATATTTATGTAAAAATTGAAAATAAAATGGACCCTGTTGAAGCGGCAAAAAAAGGCTCTGCTGAAATTTTCTTCGCTGTAGTTTCAACAACAGTTGCACTTGCTTCCGTGTTTATGCCTGTAATTTTTTTACAGGGATTAACAGGAAGACTGTTCAGAGAATTCGGAATTGTAATAGCTGGAAGCGTAATTATTTCTGCATTCGTTGCTTTAACATTAACTCCAATGTTAACCTCGAGAATTTTAAAAAGAGAAAAGCACAGCCCGTTTTACAATTTAACCGAACCGTTTTTTATTAAGATAAATTCAGCGTATAAACGCCAGCTTACATTTTTTATGGAAAGAAAATGGATCACTTTGCCTGGAATGGCAGTTACTGTTATACTGATCTGGATTTTATTCGGCTATGTACCATCTGAATTGGCTCCGCTTGAAGACCGGAGCCGTTTAACTATAAATGCATCAGCCCCAGAAGGTGCGACCTTTGAATATATGGATCATTACATGGATCAGATAATCCAGGTGCTTCTTGACAGCATTCCAGAAGCAAACGGAATTTTTTCTGTGACTTCGCCTGGACAAGGCGCTTCAAGTTCAGTAAATACCGGATTTGCAGGTGCGATCCTTAAAGATCCTGATGAAAGGAATAGAACACAGATGCAGATTGCTGATGAGATTACTCCCGTTGTAAATAGATTTTCTGGTGCAAGAACTTTTGTAACTCAGCAGCAAACAATCGGAGGTGGAAGGAGAGGCGGTCTTCCGGTTCAATTTGTTATCCAGGCTCCGAACTTTGAAAAGCTTGAAGAATTCCTTCCGAAGTTTTTAGATGAAACAAGAAATTATTCCATCTTCACAATAGTTGATGTTAATTTGAAATTCAATAAGCCTGAATTGAAATTAAGCATCGACAGGCAGAAAGCACGAACTCTGGGAGTTTCAACAGCCGATATTGCACAAACAATTCAGGCAGCTTTCAGCGGACAGAGATTCGGTTTCTTTATAAAAAGTGGAAAGCAGTACCAGGTGATTGGTCAGTTCTCAAGAGAAAATCGTGATGCACCGATTGATTTGAAATCGACTTATGTAAAAAATAACCGTGACGAATTAATTCAGCTTGATAATGTTGTTTACACTGAAGAGCAAAGTGCACCTCCTCAGCTTTACAGGTTTAACCGTTACGTTTCAGCAACAGTTTCAGCCGGACTTGCACCGGGAAAAACTTTGGGCGAAGGAATTGAAACGATGTATGAAATTTCAGAAAAAGTTCTTGATGAATCATTTGCAACTGCGCTCGACGGTCCTTCAAAAGATTTTAAGGAAAGCTCTTCGAGTCTATTGTTTGCATTCCTTCTCGCACTTGGGTTGATCTACCTCGTACTTGCAGCACAGTTTGAAAGTTTCAGAGATCCATTTATAATACTGATTACTGTTCCTCTTGCATTAGCCGGTGCTTTGATTTCTCTCTGGTATTTTAACCAAACAATGAACATCTTCAGTGAGATTGGAATTATTATGCTGATAGGATTGGTTACGAAGAATGGAATTTTGATCGTTGAATTTGCCAATCAGAGAAAAGCAGCAGGAGTTGAAAAAACAGAAGCGGTTATCAGCGCAGCAATTTCCCGTCTCAGACCAATATTGATGACAAGCTTTTCTACAATTCTTGGTATTCTTCCGATTGCATTAGCTCTCGGTGCCGGTTCTGAAAGCAGAGTATCGATGGGAATTGCGGTTATCGGCGGTTTGATCTTTTCTACTTTTCTTACTTTGTTCGTTGTGCCGGCAATGTATTCCTATCTCTCAAGAAAAACCGCAACAGTCAGCAATGTAACAGAAATGGATTTTGCCCCAGCCACTGTTGAAGAAATAAAAGTCTAACGAAGTAAAACCATTTTTTTAATTGAAATAAAATTTCCGGCTTTAAGCTGATAAAAATAAATTCCGCTTGAAAGATTTGTTGCGTTGAATTCAACCTCATAAATTCCGGATTGTTTTTCTTCGTTAACAAGTGTTGCAACTTCATTGCCAAGCACATCGTACACTTTTAACGTAACCATTATGTCACTCTGAGCCTGTCGAAGAGTGACAGACGGAATCTCGTATTTTATTTTCGTTGACGGATTAAACGGATTCGGGTAATTCTGGTAAAGCACAAATTCTTTCGGAGTGAAATTAACTTCAACTTCTATTTCATTTGAGTATTCAAAAGTTCCGTCAAAATCAATTTGCTTGAGACGATATTTGTAAGTTCCAGTCAAAACATTTTCATCAATGAATGAATATGATTGTGTTTCTGTAGTTGTACCAAATCCCGGAACGAAACCAATCTTCTCCCAACCTCTCCCCGCTTCGCCACCCTCTCCTTGGTAAGGAGAGGGAAAGGGTGAGGTTCTCTGAATTTCAAATCCGGAGTTGTTAATTTCTGTTGCTGTTGCCCAATCCAATTTAATTTTATTATCAACCAGTTTTGCATTAAACGAAGTTAGTTCAACAGGTGTTGTTATATCAAAATCAATCAACATTCTTAATCTGTTAAAAATATGTGGATCTGTTACAGTGTAACTTCCAGAACCTGACATAGGGGCATTAATAAAAGTTCCGTTAACTATATCTAACAATGTACCGGTAATATACTCTGGAAAATTCCACTGGATAGTAATATCATTTCCGAATCCTGTTTGGTAAGCTATTCTCCATTCTTTCTGCCCGGTGAATGGAAGAACTCCATTTCTAAAATCACAGTAAGCGCTCAGAGTTCCTGAAAAATTATTTTCAGGCAGAAAAAACTGGGCTTCAAAAGCTTCTGGTGGTGGAAATGGTGGTAATGGTCCATGTTCGCCAAGTTGCGGATCAATGCCATCGGTTCCGGTAGAATCCAAACCAAATTTCAAATTTCTTGGAGTAGGATCTACTCCATCACTGATAATAATTTCATTTAAGATTTGTGCTTCACAATTTGGATTGGGATCATAAGTTTCTGCGCGAACATTAAGCTTAGTTGGGGAACCAGGTGCATTATGTGTGAATAGAATAGAATCAACATGGGTTCCACCTACAATACCTGTATAAGTAACATCAAATATCTGTGTTTGACCAGGAGCCAAAATTATTGAAAATGAATTTGGATCAAAAGTAAAAGAAGGATTTGATGATAAAGCATTATAAATGTACAAACTATCTATGTATCCTGTATTTATAACAATAACAGGTAATGTTTCTGACTCTCCGTAAGCAACTTCGCCAAAATTTAAAAGCAATGGAAACATTGAGAAAACCGGACCTTGAGTAGGTACACCACCAATGTTATTATAGTTCATAGTTAAAATTGCACTTGTTAATGCATTCGAAAGTGGTATAGTGAAACTTCCTGAGTCCAATAGAAAAACATTATATAATATTCCGCCTAATTGATCTTTGAGATTTGCAAAAGCGCCAACAGGAAAATCATACATTATAGTTAACAGAGAACCTCCGTTTCCTATTTGCCAATGTAATGTGTGCTCTTTGTTTCCTGAGTATGGGAATGATGGTGCATTTCGATAGTCACGAAAAGTCGATATGTAAGAACCGGTATATGGGTAAAGATTAAAAGCAGCCATGAGCAAACCAGTTGGTGGGCTTGGTGGTATTTCATATTCACCCAATTGAGGGTCAATTCCATTAGTTGCTGTAGTATCAAGACCCACTCTTAACCATTCAAAAGTCTGATTCCCATCTGTTATTATTAATGGGATATCAATTTGAGCTTGTCCCAGAATTTTTGGGATTATTAGTAGTGCAAAAGATAACATTGCAACAACTTTAAGCATTTTCATTTTTCCCTCATTAAAAACCTCGCAGTTAACCAAAGAACCTTTTGGGATTGTGTTGTGTACTTTCTTCCTCTGAAGCTGTAGTTGAGATGTGGTGCTGGAAGAAATCCGGATTTTATTTTTGCCCTCATTCGCAAAATCCTTTTTGATTCTCCGGAATCTGTTAACCTGAATTTTTCCTTCTTTGCTTACTGTAATTTAACTTAATAGGATTAAGAGTCAAATTGCGGTGGTGTTATTTTTTGCTTAATGACGAAGCATTAACAAACTTTTCTTCCAAGAATTTTAACTCAAAAAGTGTTAAATTTCAAAAAATTAAAAAGAAATTTATATGCCCATCTGCATCTTTGAGGACGAACAATACCTGAATTTCGAGCCGCTTGTTTACTCAAGACCGGTTTATGATTTGATCTGCGGAATGACCACGCTGAAGGAAAAAATTATCCGTGAATTTCCTAAAGAGAAGATTGTTCTTAAATGCCGGAATTATCTCGAGCATTTTGTAAAGGAAGAAAATCCGAAATGCAAAGTAAACAAGTTTGAAGATGAAGATTATTTGTTCATTAACGGAAGAATTATTGCTCCTTCCAATCTTAAAAATATTTTGAAGATAAAATCCAATGATGAAAAAGTTTTTATTTCAAAAGGAATAATCGTTGCAGCAAAAGTTTCTTCTAAAGGGATTAAAGAACTTTCATTGGATAAAGCTGAAGTCATCGATACAAAACTATTCAGTAATCTTCCAAAGGAAGAAGTTGAAGTTCAGTCTGCTCAATATTTATGGGATCTCGTTTATCTTAATGGAAAGGAAATTGAGAAAGAGTTTAAATTGTTTTTAAAGAGCAAAGCTTCTGCCAAAACAAAAAAGTTTGAAGGTGTCAGCTTTGTAAACAAGAAAAATATTTTCATCGGCAGTGAAACAGACATTAAACCCGGTGTTGTTCTTGATGCTTCAACCGGACCGATTTACATCGGCAAGAATGTTATAATTTATCCGAATGCAGTTCTTCAGGGACCAATTTACATTGGTGAATCAACAAAAATAAAAAGCTGTGCAACTATTTATCCGAATGTAAGCATTGGCAAAATTTGTAAAGTCGGCGGAGAAGTTGAAGATGCAATCATTCATCCGTACACAAACAAACAGCATTCAGGATTTCTCGGTCATTCTTATCTCGGAAGCTGGATAAATATTGGAGCTGATACTAATAACAGCGATCTTCAAAATAATTACGGAACAATAAAAGTTCAGATAAATGAAAGACACGTAGATTCAGGCAAACAGTTTGTCGGATTAATGATGGCAGATCATTCAAAGACTGCTATCAACACGATGTTCAATACAGGAACAGTAGTTGGATTTTCAAGTAATGTTTTTGGTTCGGGTTTTCCTCCCAAATATATTCCTTCATTCGGATGGGGTGGAAATGAATCAATGAAAGAATATAAAATTTCCAAAGCAATAGAAACGGCAAAAGCTGTATTTACAAGACGAAATAAAAAATTTACAAGTGAAGATGAAAAACTTTTTGATGTTATATTTAACTTAACAAAAGAAGACAGAAGCAAAAGAGGCTATTAGTGGATCAGGAAACGAACAATACGAATGTAACGATAATAACACATACGATAAAAGATTTGTATCAAGGTGTACGCGGGCTTGCGATAAAAATTCTGAACAGAATCGACCGGACAGATGCATATCTTGAACGCTTGCTCGATAATGAAATGAGAAGCAATGAAATGAGCGGTCCGGATAAGGCTTTACTTTACGAAATTGTTCACGGAGTTGTAAGATGGCAGGGAAGACTCGATTGGATATTAAACGGCTTTTACAAAGGAACTTTTTCCAAAGCAATTCCGAATTTAAAGAATGCTCTTCGTGTAGCACTTTATCAGATTCTTTTTCTTGACAGAGTACCTGATTATGCTGCAGTTAATGAAGTTGTTGAGTTTGTTAAAAAACTTCAGGGACAGAAACCTGCAGACTTAGTTAATGCTGTTCTGAGAAATATTATAAGAAGTAAGAACTCAATCAGGTATCCTGATGCCGAAGAAGATTTGATTGGTTTTCTCGC
>JANWIS010000115.1 GCA_025449775.1 Ignavibacteriaceae bacterium | reverse complement strand
TTGATCTGAACAGAGTATCATCGAACAATACAAATTCACTTGGCCAGGTTAAATTAACAATCGCAAAATATTATCGGATCAATGGTGGCAGCACACAAAACCTCGGTGTAATTCCTGATATTTCTTTCCCTTCATACACAGATCCCGAAGAGTTTGGAGAAAGTTCTGAATTGACTGCCCTTCCCTGGGACCAGATCGAATCGTCAAAATTTAAAAAGGTTAATAGTCTTGAATTAATTCTTCCCCAGATTATTGCTCAATCTGAGCAAAGAAGAAATTCCGATCCTGAATTCCAGTATCTGCTGGATGATATTTCGATCTATAAAGAATCTAAATCTAAAAAATATTTTTCGCTTAATGAGGAAATGAGGAAACAGACAAAAGAGTTGGAAGAGGAAAAAGAATTTCAGCGGGAGAATGAAAGACGAAAAAGAAAAGGATTAGAGCTGCTGGAAAAAGGTGAAGTGCCTGAAAAGTCAACCGAAGAAAATGATATCTTTCTTCTTGAGTCAGCTATGATTGTTGGTGATTTGATTTCTTTATCGGGAGAGCTGACGCAGATTCGTTAACAGCTTAAATATTTTAAAAGCTTTTCCTCGGCAATCGGGAAAATTGTTTCTTCATATGGGAAGTCAAGTTCAGTTTCAAAGAGAAATACAACCGGTTCATGTAAGTCCTGGGAATCATTAATGAATTCAGTCATTAATTCCTCAATAGGTTTTGTCAGTGAGCTCATCGGAATTGAATTAATAAGATTTGAGCAAATTCTTTGATATAAATTTTCTTGTGACCAATCCCAGACTATCTCGTATAAATATACATTCACAGTTTCATTTTTGTTATCCGGCAAAGTAAAATAACCTTTGCCATGATAATTTCTTTCAATTGTTGAAATGCGTTTGAGCGAAAGATTTTCTTCAACAAAGTTCTTAATTATTCTTCCTTCATCAAGCACAGGTCTGTTTAACTTCAAAGCCCACTCAATAAAATTAAGCAGTTTTTCAAGCTGATTACCAATTGAATGTGCCTTTTCATAAACTACAAATCGTTCATTTATCTGCCTGGTTTTAATTTCATTATCGAACCATAATTTGCATTCAATATTATCACGGAGAATATCTTCAAGAGCAAGATTTAATTGAATTGAATCTTCAATTGAAGGGAACAATTTATATTTATGGAAATTATCCACCCACTCTTTAACCTTATTCAATAGAGCATACTGATTGGTTTCCCAATCAGAGCCGCAGGAAGTTAATTTTTTTATGTCGAGTGTGGTCATATAATTTTAAATTTCTGTTTATTACTATTTGTTTGATATGTTTCCAAAAGCTTGCCAGAAATTTGATAAGTTAATGTGTGAAGTGTTTTTATTGAATTGATACATCAAATAGAAATAATTGCTTGCCATTCTGAGAAGTACAGGTAAAATTACCTTAATTATACTTGATGCGAGTGATATTTATGTCGTGTTACTTTTGGTTGGAATTTTTACATTTAAAAAGGAACGGAAAAAAATTCCCGTTCCTTTCAAAAATACATTCTGAGAGATATTTAAATATCGAACTTTACTCCTTGTGCCAAAGGAAGCTGAGAGCCAAAGTTGATTGTATTTGTTTGTCTTCGCATATAAGCTTTCCAGGAATCGGATCCGGATTCTCTTCCACCTCCTGTTTCTTTTTCACCGCCAAATGCACCACCGATTTCAGCCCCTGAAGTTCCGATATTTACATTAGCAATTCCACAATCTGATCCGGCGCATGAAAGAAATCTTTCAGATTCTTTTATATTATTTGTGAATATAGATGAAGAAAGTCCTTGTACAACCCCATTCTGCAATGCTATTGCTTCATCAATGTCTTTATGATATTTGATAAGATAAAGTATCGGTGCAAATGTTTCCTCCTGAACTATTTCAAAATGATTATCTGCCTCAACTATTGCAGGACTAACATAACAACCTGATTCATATCCATTTCCAGAAAGCATATCACCACCGAAAATAACTTTTCCACCTTCTTTATTAATTCTCTTCAGTGCATTATTAAAATCATTCACAGCATTCTTATCAATCAGGGGACCCATATGGTTTTTTTGGTCTAAAGGATTTCCAATCTTTAAACTTTTATAAGCATTCAATAAAGATTCTTTTACTTTATCATAAATAGATTCGTGAATAATTAATCTTCTTGTTGATGTACATCTTTGTCCTGCAGTACCAACTGCTCCAAATACAACAGCCGGTATTGCAATTTTAAGATCCGCATCAGGAGTAATAATAATTGCATTATTTCCGCCGAGTTCAAGAATAGTTTTACCGAATCTTCCTGAAACAACTTCAGCGGCATGTTTCCCAACTCTTGTCGAACCGGTAACAGAAATCATAATTACTCTTTTATCATTTAAAATTCTTTCACCAATTGTTGAGCCTTTTCCAATTACCAATGTGAAAATTCCTTCTGGCAAATTATTTTCTTTTAATACTTTGGCAATTATATTTTGAGTGGCAATTGCACTTAAAGGAACTTTTGAAGAAGGTTTCCAAATATTTACATCACCACAAACCGCAGCAAGCATTGCATTCCAGCTGTAAACTGCTACAGGAAAATTAAAAGCAGAAATAGTACAAACGATTCCTAGAGGATGATATTGATCGTACATTCTGTGCATTGGTCTTTCCGACTGCATTGTATAGCCATAAAGCTGACGTGATTGTCCAACTGCAAAATCACAAATGTCTATCATTTCCTGAACTTCACCTAAACCTTCCTGAAGTGATTTACCCATTTCATATGAAACGAGATATCCTAGTGGCACTTTGTATTCTCTTAATTTCAATCCGATTTGTCTTACAACTTCTCCCCTGTGAGGAGCTGGAACCATTCTCCATTCTGTAAAAGCTTTCTCTGCTGTTTTAATAATCTTCTCATAATCATTCTCTGATGCCTGGTAAACTGAAGCAATAAATTTTCCATCAACCGGTGAATGAATTTTTAATTCACCTTCAGATTTTGTTTCCATCCATTTCTGTCCAGTCGATGCACCATAATTTGATTCTTTAACCCCAAGTTCTTCTAAGAACTCCATATTAACTCCGTTATCATTTATGACTAACTGCCATTTATATTATTTATTATTGATCTTAATGTTATGTTTTTCATTTTCTCTTCAATATCAACCTGAACTTCAGTGAATAAATCAACAAAATAATTATTGATCTTTTCAGGCAAACTGTTTTTCTGAACAGAATCTCTTCGTACATCAAGATGAAAAGCTTTTCTATCTTCTACGGCACAATAAATCTCCTGCAAATGTATTTCATTTGAACTCTTTATTAACTTGAACCCTCCAGCTGAACCGGCATTACTTTCAATGATCCCGTTCTTCACCAGCATCGAAAGTATTTTTCTTAATTTGGAAGAATTAATTCGAATGGCTGATGCGATTTCAGAACTCGATTTTGGATTTGGGTGTGAGTTATTCAGATAGCATAATGCTTTAACTGATGTTGATAATTTTGTTGAAGCTGACATAATTTTATGAATTGTTACAGTTAGTGTAACTATTTATATTTTAAAAGTCAATGAAATAAATCTGGAAATAGCCTAGAAATCGTTTTAAATCACATTTGTGCAATTTTTCATTATTGAATTTCCATCAGCCGTTAATTATTTTACAACATAATAATTATGATAAATTATCCACGACATGCAGTTATTACCTCTAATCTTTACAGGCACAAAAGCTATTTTGTTTCTGCGTTCGAATCTGTCTTTTAAAAATCACTTTTCATTTCGAAAGAGGCTAATTCGCCTCTCACATATTCGTTATTCAAAAAAAACTTTTAATTACGAGGTATTAAAATGATTAGTGAAACTTTAACACCAGCAAAAAATGTAAAAGAAATCCTGAACAAGCATATGCTTGCCGATGGATTTAATCTTGTATTAGATCTGAAAAACAGTTTCAGAAATAAAATAGTTGATGAAAGAAATGGTGATGAGTATATTGACTTCTTTACTTTCTTCGCCTCATCTCCACTAGGAATGAATCATCCAAAACTAAATTCTACTGAATGCAAAGAAATCCTTGGCCAGGTTGCAGTTAATAAGCCCTCTAATTCTGATATTTATACAACTCATATGGCTGAGTTTGTAGATACATTCAGCAAAGTTGCAAAACTTTCATATATGAAACATTTATTTTTTATTGATGGTGGAGCTCTTGCTGTAGAAAATGGATTAAAGGTTGCCTTTGATTGGAAGGTTAGAAAAAACTTTAAAAAAGGAATTAAGCAAGAAAAAGGTCACCAGGTTATTCACTTTAAGGAAGCTTTTCATGGAAGAAGTGGATATACAATGTCATTAACAAATACTGATCCCGGCAAGATAAATTATTTTCCAAAGTTTAACTGGCCAAGAATTATTAATCCAAAAATAAAATTCCCTCTCGAGGAACATCTTGATGAAGTAATAACGATTGAAAATCAGGCTATTGATGAAATCAAATCTGCAATAAAAAATAACCATGATGATATTGCTGTACTGATAATTGAACCGATCCAATGTGAAGGCGGAGATAATTTTTTCAGAAAAGAATTCCTCAGCCAATTAAAAACTATTACAGAGGAGAATGATATCCTTCTGATGTTTGATGAAATCCAGTCAGGCTTTGGAATTACAGGAAAATTCTGGGCAAATGAACATTATGATATTAACCCAGATATAATTGCATTCGGGAAAAAATCTCAGCAATGCGGAATAATGGTTTCAAATAGGATTGATGATATTGATGAGAACTGTTTTAATGTTTCAGGCAGAATAAACTCAACCTGGGGTGGTAACCTTGTCGATATGGTAAGATCAACACAGATAATGAATGTAATTGCTGAAGAAAAGCTTGTTGAAAATGCGGCGAAAAGGGGTAAATATCTTTTAAACCGACTATACGAAATACAAAAAAGTTTTCCGCAGCTTGTTAGCAATGTTCATGGTTTGGGATTACTTTGTGCATTAGATATGCCTTCTGTTGAAATACGAAATCAATTCAGGATGAATGCTGAGAAAGAAAAACTACTGATTTTAGGGTGTGGAATTAAAACAATCAGGTTCAGACCAATGTTAAATATCTCTGATGAGGAAATTGAAGAAGGTTTGCAGGTAATTGAAAAAGTTCTTAGAATTATGGCGTCCTAAAAAATTATTATAATAACTACTTGCCTGAAGCGGCTCCTGTTTGGAGCCGTTTCTGTTTTAAACTATTTTTAAATCGATGACCGGTAAACTTTATATCGTCAGCACTCCAATTGGTAACCTTAAGGATATCACACTTCGTGCAATTGAAACACTGAATGAAGTTGACTACATTTTATGTGAAGACACCCGAGTAACTTCTATACTTTTAAAACATTATAGTGTAATCAAACAGCTTATTTCATTTAATGCAGTAAGCGAGATAAAAAAAATTCCGGTGATAATTGAAAGACTTCAAAACGGGCAAAGCTATGCATTGGTTTCTGATTCTGGTACACCATCAATTTCTGATCCCGGTGTCAGGCTTGTAAGCGAAGCAGTAAAAAATAATATTGAAGTGATCAGTATTCCTGGAGCAACTGCATTGATCTCAGCTTTAACAATCAGCGGATTACCAACGGACAGTTTTGTGTTTGAAGGTTTTCTTCCGCAAAAAAAAGGAAGACAGAAGCAATTAAAGGAACTATCGGAAGAAGAAAGAACTATTGTAATTTATGAATCTTCACACAGGATTATTAAACTGATTGATGAATTAGTTGAGTACTTTCCTAATCGTTATGTAGTTATTTGCCGCGAGCTAACTAAAAAGTTTGAGGAATCATGGCGTGGTTTTCCATCAGAGCTAAAAGAAAAACTGAATGAAAAAATTATTAAAGGTGAATTTGTTGTGGTTATCGCAAACAAATCCTGGAAAGTTTAAGAATTTATAAAGTGCTCATTAAATAGTTATAATCTTTTAAAACAGTATCCAAAAAAGAAAGCGGATGCATATTTGAACTTACTCCCATCTTCTTTTCAAGTGTCTGTTTCGTTTTGTGTAATATCATTTCATACATTAAAGTATCAGGCTGTTTAAATTTCAAAGCCAGAACTTCCCTGATAATTCCCATATCTTTATCACTCAAAGTATTCACCTGCGAAAACTTAACTTCATAATTAACAGGTGTTGTATGAAGAATCGTGTCTTCGAGCTTGGCTGTGGCTTTTAATTTTACTACTGTTGTATTAGCGGCAAGATCACCCAATCTCTGTCCTTTTCCATTTATCAGTATTGTGATTAGTGCAACTGAACCGTAAGTAAAATGAATATCAATTGGAGCAATAATCCATCTTAAAAAGAAGCTGCTAATTCCTGCCTGACTTCCATCTAATTTAACAACTCTCATTTTCATTATTTTTTTTCCAAATGATTGCCCATTCAGAAAAATTTCACAAAGCAGGTGATAGAAAAAAAATGGTAAAAATAAAATTATGAAGTATGCAACCGGAAAATAAAATTGTGAACCGTCTGTTGCATCGAGCAGCCAGATATAGATGAATATCATTGCAATCAGGTAACCAAACTCTATTACCAAATCAATTAAAGCTGCAATTACACGGTCGCCTACACTTGCAACCGGATATTCAATGCTGACATTCTGTGTGGTTTGTATTTCTATATTTTGCATAGTAAGGAATTAAATCAAACCACGTGCCTTTAACTCGAGGTATTTATTAATCGTATTTACCGAAAGATTCTGAGGCGTTGTAAGAATAGATTGGATAGTATAGCGTGCTAATTCTTTAATAATTAATCTCTTTTCAAAGGCAAATTTTTCCGCAATAGTTTTATGATAAATTTCTTCAGTATTTTTTGCTGATTTTTCTATCATACTGTTAATCTCCGTATTTATGAAGAATATAATTACAAGCAGATGTGAGCGCGATAATCGACGCAAATAATTTAATTGTCGCTGCAGAGCATTCAACGTTTCAAAATTTGTGTAAAGCAGAATAAGGCTTCTGTGACTTACCTTCTGCAAGATCGTACTGGTTAGTATTTCAAAATCAGATTCAAGAAAATCCGTTTTCTGATTATAAAGTATTTGTAAAATTTTTTCCATTTGTCTTGCCTGACGATCTGCGGGCAACATATCGTTTACTTTATTTGAAAAAGTTATAATCCCGGCTTTGTCCTGCTTGTGCATTGCAATACTGGAAATAACCAATGATGAATTAATGGCATAATCGAGAAGACTCATTTTTTCAAACGGCATCTTCATCACTCGTCCAGTATCAATAACACTGTAAACCTGCTGTGATTTTTCATCTTCAAAATAGTTTACCATCAAATTTGCTTTGCGTGCAGTTGCTTTCCAATTGATAATCCGGTAATCATCTCCTCTCACATATTCTTTTATATGATCAAATTCCATTGAGTGACCTACTTTCCTGAGCCGTTTAACACCAGCTTCAGTAAGCCTGTCAGAAATTGCCATCAGTTCATATTTTTTCATCTGCATAAAGGATGGATAAACAGGGACAAACTTTTCTCCCTGAAAACTGAATCTTCTTCTTATCAATCCGATTGGAGAAAGAGCATAAACATTAGTGCTTCCAAAATTATATTCTCCCCTCTTAACCGGTCTTAATGAATAATTGAATATTTTATTTGTACCTGGTTCAACAGTTACTTTGAATAACAGATCACGCTTCTGGAAATGAAAAGGAATCTCATCAATTATTTCACAATTAATTGTAAAAGCAAAATGGTTTTCAAGGAAGATTTTAATTTCATTTTCATCGCCATTTGATAATCTGTTAGGAGATTGCCTGTATGCAAACACTCCTTTTTTATTTATATAAAGGATGAATATGTCTGTCAATAATAAAAATACAGTTGC
>JANWIS010000114.1 GCA_025449775.1 Ignavibacteriaceae bacterium | reverse complement strand
TTTTCAGGCTCAAGGTTAAAGATTTTATTGACGTACGGAAAATGGTTTTAATGAAATAGCCAGAGAATGATCTTTCCAGAAGCTTCATAAAATTACCGCTAATCATTAATCGGTTGAAATTCGAAATCAAGCGCATTAAGTTCATTTCAAAATAATTATCCTGATGCTCACAAAAAATCAATAATAAAAATTAAGGAGTTACATATGTCAAAACCTTTTTTAAAAACAACGGTAGTCTCACTTATTCTCTTGTTAATTTTTCTGATTTCGGGTGGATGTTCAAAACAAGAAGCAGAGGGAAAGATTTCAATTACAACAATGTCATCAGAAGCTGAAAAGGAATTCATTGCTGGCCGTGAACTCTTTGAAAAGCTTCAGCAGAGGGAATCATTACTGTTTTTCGAAAATGCAATTGCGAAGGATGACAAGTTTGCAATGGCTTATTATTATCATTCGATAGCCAACCCAACGGCAAAAGGATTTTTTGCCGATCTGGATAACGCAGTTGCAAATATTGAAAATGTTTCTGGGGGTGAAAGACTTATTATTCTTGCATTGAAAGCGGGAGCCGACGGAGATCAGAAAGCACAGGAAGAATATTTAAAAAAACTTGTTGTGCTTTATCCTAATGATGAAAGAGCTCAGGGCCAGCTTGGTCAATTCTACTTCGGACAACAAAATTATGAACTGGCAATTCAACATCTAAGCAAATCCACTGAGATAGATCCGAATTATTCATCATCTTATAATATGCTTGGCTACTCGTATCGTAATTTGGAAAATTATTCTGAATCTGAAAAGGCTTTCAAGAAGTATATCGAGCTTATTCCAAATGATCCGAATCCATACGATTCATACGCAGAAATGCTTTCCAAGCAAGGACGGTACGAAGAGTCAATCGTGCAATATAAAAAAGCGCTCGAGATCAACCCCGATTTTTTCCCATCACTTATGGGAGTTTCAAACAATCTTACCTTCTTAAGAAAGTATGAAGAAGCCAAAGAGAATTGTGACAACAGTTATAAGATAGCCAAGGACGATGGTGAAAGACGATTTGCACTTTTTACAAAAACCGTTTCATATGTTGATGAAGGGAACATTGATGGAGCAATGGAAGAAATGCAAAAGCAATTTAATCTTGGAAAGAATATTAATGATGCTGCAGCAATGAACGGTGATTTGATCGTAATGGGAAATATTCTTTTTGAAGCAGGAAAATATGATCGGGCAAAATTAAAATTTGATGAGGCATTAGTTGTGATGGAGGGATGTGGTTTGTCTGAAGAAGTTAAAGAAAATTCCCGAAGACTTGATGTATATAATCGTGGAAGAATCACATTGATGACGGGAAAAATTGAAGATGCAAAAAACTTTGCAGATCAATTCAGCACCCGTGCGTACAATGCTAACAATACCTTTCAAATATGGCTTTCACATTACTTAAAAGGAATGATCGCATTAAAGGAAAATGATTATAAACTGGCAGTAAGCGAATTTGAAAAATCTAATCTTCAGAATCCGCAAGTATATTATTATATGGCAATGGCTTATTCAAAAGATGGAAATGCTGAGGTAGCAAAAAAGTTTGCTGACAAGTGTATGAATTTTAATTCACTTATCAACATGAACCAAGCTTTTGTAAGGAACAAAGCGAAAGAAATGCTGGCTTCATTATAAACAAATTAAGGCGGATGAAAATTCCGCATTAATTTTTATTTTATTCCTTTTTATTTGTCCGGCTAATTACTAATCAAAATCAAAATTAAAAATCGGGAACACAGGAAGAAATCCGCCTTCACCGATAATATTTATCAGACCAAGTTGTAATCCTTCAAGAGTTGCTGCATAGTTTACAATAGAAAATTGAAGTCCGTTAAAATTTCCGCTGTGATGATTAACCCAGGAAGACTGAAGACCGACTGCATTTCCTCTTGAAATATTAACAAATCCTGCTTGCCAGCCTGTGAATCCGCCATCAAGCAAGTTGACACCGCCCCATTGAACACCGCTGAGTTTTCCTGTATTTACATTCACTAATCCGATATCAAGTCCTGTCATATTAACATTTTTTGTATAGATAAGATTAAGTCTGATTCCACTGACGGATTCATTTTCAGGAACAATTTGTACTGGATTAAATAGTGAAAGCTGGATAGGATTGTCCTGAGGAAATGCTGTCAATGTAAAACTTAGAACCAAAACGAAAAACACCGGAATTGATTTATAATTTATATGCATTGAAAACTCCGAATAGTTAATAATTAAATGTTTCTCTACAAAAATAATGTTACGAAATATTTATATACTTGTTTCTAATCACTTAATATCAAAAAACAAATCCTTAAGACTCCCTTACAACAGATTGGTTAAGATTTCCATCCGTTGGATGGATTTATAAATAGTATATCTTGTTCAATTTTATTTCCATTTATCTCAAACAAAATAAAGTTTACATTTACCAAAAGATTTTTATATACTCGCAAATCAAAATCACAAACAAAAATACAAAAACTGGAAGAAGACATTAAATGAAAATACCATCCGTAAAAATTATTTATTTCGTATTTGGCATCCTGTTCACAACCGGATTAATTCTGGCAGCAACTTTTCTGATTCGCTCAGAAGATTTTAATACTACTGCGGCAGAAGAACCCGAAGAAGAATTCCCACAGGGATACCGGATAATTTCGCCTAAGTTTCCCACCTACCTGGAATTTGCCGGAGAAAAAATTCCAACTGAAAACTTTGAGGTATATGAAAGGATGGACCGGGAATTTCTTGCGAACACATACTTGCACTCATCGACAAGCCTGGCAATAAAAAGATCAAAAAGATGGTTTCCTTTGATAGAACCAATTTTAAAGAAGAATAACATTCCCGATGACTTTAAATATTTATGTGTAGCCGAAAGCAATCTTGAAAATGTAATTTCTCCGGCCGGTGCAACAGGCTTCTGGCAATTTATGAAAGAAGCAGGATTAAAATATGGTCTCGAAATAAATGACCAGATTGATGAAAGATATCATGTAGAAAAATCTGCTGAAGCTGCTTGTAAGTATTTGCAGGATTCATATAATATGTTCGGCAGCTGGATTAGTGCCGCAGCTTCTTATAATATGGGTCAGGATGGAATAACCGAACAACGTTCTCGGCAAAAAGCAATAAATTATTTTAATCTTGTTATTAATGCTGAGACTTCAAGATTTGTAGCAAGGATAGTTTCGTTAAAATATATTTTACAGAGTCCTGAGATCTATGGATTTAATATTAAAGAAGAAGACAAATATCAGCCGGTTGAATTTTATGAAGTAACTCTTGATAGCTCAGTAACAAACTTTGCTGATTATGCTGCAAGACTGAATATAAATTATTTTATATTGAAGATGTATAACCCATGGCTTCGGGATAATCATCTGGATAATAAAAACAAAAAAACTTACACGCTTAAACTTCCGAAAGAGGGAAGTATTGTGATGGTTAAGGATTGAGGATGTTATCTACGTTGTTTAATTCAGCAAAAGGTTAATTTAAATTACATCTTTCCAAATTATTCAATTCGATATAACATCAATTATTCCATTCGATGTGCCTGGGTGAAGCCATAAAACTAAAGCTGTGCTGTCACCATAAAAGTTTACAACCCAGTCGGCTGTATTGTTCACGTTAGTAGTGTCAATCGATTTGCTGGGAATTAAGAACATATCAATCCTGGAACCCGGATTTGAATTTCTGAATGCCGTTACATCACTCCTGATAAACATTTTTTCCATTACTTGCCGGCTGTCATCATAATTAACTGATGGATTGATATTAACAGTTGCAAGCTCTCCGAATACCGACATCATAATATCTTTGGCATCGTTATTTTTTATTAATGAAAGCATATCGTTAAAGTTTATAGGCGAGTTAACAGGAGAGGATTTATAAACTGGTACATAAAACTCATTTGTCTGGTCCGAATCGGATTGCACAACATATACAAAAGCATTTTCTGTTGGCTTTTGTAGATCAACCTGCCCATCAGTGTTAACGTTCCATCCATAAATCGCTGCAAGTTGTGCATCCTGTGTAAAGTCACTCTTTGCAGTATTAAGCACTTCACCAACTTTGGATTTTGCAGTGATTACTGAGTCATCAAGATCGCCGATTAATTCTTCAATATTACATGCAGAAAGAATAATCAGGATTGATAAAGCTATTGCAATAAGTTTTTTCTTCATATTATGTTCTCTCCAATTAACCTAATATTTTAAAACTTATCTGGTCAGGTTTATGTCAGATAATATTATTTCGGTTCCCATTCAACTCCATCGCAAGGAACGTAATCTTCAGTTGGATGCTTATCGTATTTTATGCAAAGTACGGCTGAAGCGTCAAAACTTTTACAGCTTGAGCAAAGAGTCGACTCAATTACTTTTTTATTCCGTGCTTCGAACCACCTGAAACTAACCATAGCCGGATGAATAATGAGCACATAAATGGCAGCAATGCTGATCATCCACCAAAGCTGAAAATCTACATGTGATTTCAAAATCCATAAGCTGGGTATTGTGATTGCTGTTCGGATAATGGTCCAGAAAACTATTTCACCCAAGTTTACCTTATTATGTTCAGTTAAAAATTTTGCTAATAAAATGCTAAAATAATGCCAGTATAAAAAGCCCAAATAACCCAATTGAAAAGGCGATTTTATAATAGGCTTGAAATGGGCAAAGTTTGTAGTTTTTACATTAATATATTAATATTAAGACTTGCGAATTGAAAAATATGCAGGAAGTGCTCTTTGTAAATGTTTATAAAAAAAGAAGATATAGTGAGCGCGGGTGGTTTCGAACCACCGACCCTCTGCTTAAAAGGCAGATGCTCTACCCCTGAGCTACGCGCCCTTAAAAATAAGAATTGCAAATATAGCTAAGTGAAATTTCGAATACAAAATGAAGCTTTTCTCTAATAAAATCGATTGGCGGTAAATATGGCATCCTTAAAAAATTCCAAAATTCTTATCTGTGACGACGATGAGACCCTCTGTTATCTTTTGAAAGAACAGCTGCTTGAAGAAGGGTTTGAAGTCGACATAGTGTATGATGGAAAATATGCAATCGAAGCTATCAAGAGATCTAACTATGATGTTCTAATGCTGGATTTGAACATGCGTGAAGTTCAAGGTGAGGAAGTTTTAAAATTTGTAAAAGAATATAACGCATCACTGCAAACAATAATTCTTTCAGCACAGGGTGAAATGAGAAAAGCCATCGATTGTATTAAATCCGGTGCTTATGATTTTATTACCAAGCCTTATGAGTTTGATGACCTGCTCTTAACGGTAAACCGTGCACTTGAACATAAAGAGCTAATTGTTAAAACTGAAATTCTTACAAAGGAAATTAGTAAGAAGGGTTCAGATACTATGATCGGCAATAGTGTACAACTAAAAAGAGTATTAAGTCTTGCCAACAAAGCGGCAACATCAGACTCAAATATTCTTATCGAGGGTGAAACCGGAACCGGTAAGGAATTATTGGCTGAATATATTCATAAACATTCCGCACGAAAAGATAAACCGTTTGTTGTAATCAATTGTGCTTCTTTACCTGATCAACTGATAGAAAGTGAATTGTTCGGACATGAAAAGGGTGCATTCACCGATGCAAAAAACACAAAACAAGGTTTGGTAGAAATTGCACACGGCGGATCTCTTTTCCTGGATGAAATTGGTGAGTTAAGTCTTACATTGCAACCAAAACTATTGCGCTTCTTAGAGAATGGCGAGTATAGACGAATTGGTGGAATAACAACTTTAACATCCAATGTAAGAGTAATTGGTGCAACAAACAGGAATCTTCTTGAAGAAGCAGATAATAAAAATTTCCGAAAGGATTTATTGTTTAGATTAAATGTGATAACGCTTACTATTCCTCCTTTAAGAGATCGTAAAGATGATATACTTCTTCTCGCAAACTATTTCATCAAAGAGAAAACTCCGATCAGGTCTCCAAAACATCTTTCTACACAATCAGAAGAGATGCTTGTTGGTTATTCATTTAACGGAAATATCAGAGAGCTTGAACACATTATCGAAAGAGCGCTCATATTTGCCGAAGGAGATGTAATTCATCCAGATGATCTGAATCTTCCCCAATCTTACCAAATGCAATCAAGAAAGTTTTCTGAATTTGATGAGGTTGAAGAAATACTGAGCATGGAAGATTTGGAAAGATGGCACATTAAAAAAGTTCTTGATAAAAACAGGTGGGACAGAACTCAGACCGCAAACCAGCTTGGAATTAGCCCGAAGACACTTTATACGAAGATAAAAAAATACGAATTAAAGCCAGTTTAACTTTAAATGCCTGCGAGCATATTTGCCAAATATTCTCCTGATTTAATCCTGGGAGAATTATTACCTATCGCAATTACCGACAACAAACAAAAAATAATCTGGTACAATAAAAACTTTAAAGAGAGTTTTGAACTTAGCCGGTTGAAGGGAATTAGCATTTCAAATCTTTTTCGATCAGCCGGAATTTTCGAAAGCATTACACTGCCAGAAAATAATCCTGTTACCTTTTCTCTTCCAAAAAACAAAAATGATATCCGTATAACTCCGCTTTTCAAAGTGGGAAAAAAGAAACAGCCGGAAGGTTATAAGCTTGAATTAATTACACAGGTGAGTGAAGGAAAAATTTCTCAATTACCAAAATTTGACTTCAGGATTGAGCTGCAGGAGATCTTAACTCTGTTAGTAAAGGAAAATTCAATTGATACGCTTATTGCAGAAATACTTTTGAAATCAACTCGACTAAGCGGAGGTGATTTCGGTTTGGTTGCCCTTTGGGGTGATAAACCAGGAATTGAGTTTAAATATTTTGATCCGAAAAATTTCATTAAAACCAAATCTGTGGTTGAAAAAACTATTCGTGCTGATTTCAATTTTATTACTAAATGGCTAACATCAAACAAACGTTCATTAGTAGCTAAAAATGAAATTAATAATATTGGAAGAAACATCGCAACAATCATCGGCTGCAATTGCATGATAATCTCGCCATGTTTTTTTGATGACAAGCTGATTGCAACTTTAATAGTAGGAAAATATCAAAACTATTTTAGCAAGGATGAAATAGACTTATTGGAGCAGTTCGCTACTCTTTTAACATTTGTAATCAGTAATATCAGCATGCGAGATTTAAATGCTACTCTTGAATTAAGATTATTGCAAGCCCAGAAACTCGAAACTATCGGTAAGCTTTCGAGTGGAATTGCACATGATTTCGGCAATCTCCTATCGAGCATATTCGGAAGTGTAAACTTATTACGGAAGAGAGTTGATCAGACCGAACCGATTCAAAAACTCATTGATAACATCGAGAGCTGTTCAGTACGTGCGAGAGACTTAACTAAAAATATGCTTTCATTTGGCAAACCAACACCTAAAAGAAAAGAGCTGGTAAAATCTCACAAGGTTTTAAACGAAATAGTGAAAATTATTACACAAACTTTTCCGAAATCAATTTTGTTCACTGAAGAAATCGATGAAAGATTATATGATATAGTCGGTAATAGTACAGAAATTTCCCAGGTACTACTCAATTTGTGTGTAAATGCAAAAGAAGCAACCAACGGCAAAGGTAAAATAAAAATCACTGCAAAGAATATTACGATAGATAATAATAATTTAATTTATTTTCCTCTTTTAAGCACTGGAAATTTTGTTAGGTTCTCTGTTCAGGATAATGGCGAAGGCATTGAAGAAATAAATCTTACAAAAATATTCGATCCATATTTCTCAACTAAATCAAAAGACACCGGTTCAGGTTTAGGATTATATGTAAGCTATGGAATAATAAAAGCACATAACGGGTTCATAGATGTTTCAAGCAAGCAGGGCACAGGTACAACTTTTGATGTTTATATCCCGGCATTTGAACCTCAAAAAGAAACAAAAGCTAAGCCTGCTGAAAAAATAATTTTACTCGCAGATGACGAGCCGATGCTCAGTGACCTTCTCTCCGAACTTCTGGAAACCACTGGTTATACCGTGATAAGAGTTATTTCGGGAAATGAAGTGCTCAAGGTTTTGACTGAAGAAATAAAAGTTGATCTTGCAATTATTGATTACAATATGCCGGGATTGTCCGGGCTGGACACAATTGCTGAAATAAGAAAGCTTAATTTTGATATACCAATAATTTTATCTTCGGGAAGTATGTGGGTTGATGATGAATCAGAACTTTTAAAATATCACATCAATGGCCAGATCCAGAAACCCTACGAGTTCGAAACGATGCTGGCAACAATACAAAAGCTCATTTAATTTCCTCTTCATCCACTTTAACCATTTTTATATTCTTTGTGTAATCGGATAGTTCCGGATTCGTAATAGAATTAAGCTTGGTAAGTACGGCTGCAATTTCTTTAACAGCTGTATCAACATATTGGACACGACCAAGAATTGCTTCTTTGGAAATAGTTTCTTTTTTTAATTCCCTTTTTATTGCTGCAGAAGCCAGACTAAGAAGAGTTAATGGTTGTTTGATTTTATGATTTGCTGTTACAACAGTAGCAACAAATGTTATCCGCTTTTCAATTTCCAGGAGTTGTTTATTCGCTTCGGATAATTTGAGTGCAGATTTTACTCGTGCAATTATCTCAACCCTGCTGAATGGCTTTTTAACATAATCAAAAGCTCCGGCTTCAAGTCCTTCTTTAATATCTTCAGCACCAGCTTTTGCTGTAACCAGAATTATCGGGATATGTTTTGTCTTCTCATCATTAACAAGAATTTTACAAACTTCAAATCCGGTTATGTCCGGCATCATTACATCGAGGAGTATTAAATCGGGTAAATGCGTACGGGCTTTTTCAACTCCTGTATTCCCGTCATATGCAGTTAGAACTTCATAACCTTCATTCTCCAACCGGTCTTGTAAAATAAAAACATTTTCGGGTAAGTCATCTATTACAAGAATTTTCTTCATTTACTCTGCTTTTAGCTGGGAAATAAGTTTGTGAATCTTGAAAGACACAATGGTTGGATTGACAGGTTTCGGTATATAATCAGAAAATCCATGCTTTAATACGATATCTTTATCGTCTTTCATAGCTTTGGCAGTAACTGCAAATACTGGTATGTCGGTCCATTTTTCATTTATTTTTATTTGCTTAATAGTCTGGAATCCATCCATCTCGGGCATCATAATATCAAGAAGTATAAGATCGGGCGTTCTTTGCTGTAAAGCAGACAAGCATTCCTTTCCGCCTTTAGCCAATATTGTGTTGCATCCGCAAGCCTGGACTATTTCATCCAATGTGTAAAGTGTATCAGGGTCGTCATCTACAATTAATACTTCCAGTACAAAACTTTGATCAATCTCATCCTGTATTTCATTAATAATTTTATCTTCTGATATAATTTCCTGATTGTTTCTATTTGCCGGCATGCTGGAAAAATTAGACTCCTGCATTTCTATTCGTTCCCTTACAACTTTTAATACATCAAGTGGATGCTCTTTAGATTTTACTGCAATATTTTCAACAATGTTATTCAAAGAATTTCTTTCTTCTTCACTAAGTTCTTTTGCAGTACTTATTATTATCGGAATGTGCTTGGTTTTTATATTAGACTTAAGCTTATATGAAAGTGTAACTCCGTCTATCTTCGGCATCATAAGATCAAGGATAATAAGGTCCGGCTGAACTTCGGCAATTTTACTAAATGCATATTCACTCTCCTTAATATATTCAACCCTTATATCGTCCGAGGCAAATTCTTTTTTAAACTTCTCGAACTCAAGTTCGTCGTCATCCACTACAACAATTTTTTGTATCGGCTTGTGAGCAAGATTTTCGAGCTTGGTAAATGCGGAAAGTAATTTCTCAGAAGAAATCGGTTTTACAAAATATTCGAAAGCGCCTAATTCATAGCCAACATTTTTATCACCAAGTATAGATACAAGTATTACAGGAATATCTTTAGTTATCAAATTTCCTTTCAATTCTTTCAGCACGCTCCATCCATCTTTTCCGGGAAGCATTACATCGAGAGTAATTGCAAATGGCTGAAATTCAATTGCCATTTTCAGTCCTTTATCTCCATCTTCTGCAAATATTACTTCATATCCTTTTGAAAGAAGATACTGTCCGATCGTGTACCTTATCTCTTCATCATCATCAATAACAAGAATCGGGTTCTGCCTGTTCTTAATGAGCGTACCAACATTTATTTTATTTTGTGGTTCCGGCAGTTTAGAATCGACATACCTCAGCGGGATTGAAAAAGTAAATGTTGAACCTTCATTAACACGACTTTTTAAAGAGATGCTTCCGCTGAGCATATCGGATATTTTTTGGGAGATTGCCAGTCCCAATCCGGATCCGCTGTATTTCCTGGTTGTTGAGCCGTCTACCTGTCTGAACTCTTCAAAAATTAATTTCTCATCAGCTTCCGATATACCAATGCCCGTATCAATTACATCAAAGTTTAGCATTTTGTTAGCAGCATACATCTTCAGCATTACACCGCCTTCTTCCGTAAACTTAATTGCATTACCGAGCAGATTTATTAATACCTGGATAACTTTTCCTTTATCAGTATTAATAAGAATCCGGGTATCAAGATCTCTTTGAATTTGAAAACCTATTCCTTTTTTACTTACGAGCGGAGTAATGGAAGCAGAAATCTCTTCAATCATTTCATCAAGGATAACATCTTCATACCTGATTTCCATCTTTCCTGCTTCAATTTTGGAAAGATCCAATATGTCGTTGATCAAATGCATAAGTCTCTTTCCACTGTTCAGCACAACTTCAAGGCGTTCTTTGTTTTTAGTTTCCAGATGCGCCTTTTCCAGAATTAATTCTGTTAGTCCGAGTATCGAATTCATCGGTGTTCTCAGTTCGTGCGACATGCTTGCAAGGACTTGTGATTTTATCCTTGTCGATTCCTCAGCTTTTTCTTTCTGCCGTTCAAGTTCTTCTGCCTGTTCTCTTAATTCATTATGCAGTTCGATGAGAGTTTCGTTCTGTTGTTTTATCTGGATATTTTGTTTCTGGTAATCATCATTGAGCTTCTTTAGTTCGGCAACAAAATTTTCCATTTGAACAAATGCTTTTGAATTGGTAATGCCGATTGCAAGCTGACTTTTAATTTTTTCAAGGTAATCAACAACTTCATCGTTGGGTTTATTTATTGAGCCAAGCTCAAGTAGCGCCGTAATTTTATTATTGTAAAGAATTGGAAGTAAAAGCAGATATTTTATTTTTATCTCCATTAACCCGGAAACAATTACGGGTAATGAATCTTCAGAAAACAATTCAAGCTTTTCTTTTGTTTTAAGAACCCGGTTGTGTAAAGCAAATTCTTTCGGCTGATTGTTATCAGTCTGCCCAAAACCATAAGAACTAATAAGCGTAATTTCGTTATCATCAACACTATAAAGTGCACCGACAGTAAATCCTCCGCTATTAATAATTTTTATCAGCGATGCTTCAGATATTTCCTGGAGTGTCGGGTTCTGATTTATTAACGCTATAAAGTCAGAATACTCATTCTTAGCTTTTTCTTTTTTATTGAGCTCGTCAAGCATTTTATTAAATGCTTCACCTAGCTTTCCAATTTCATCCTTACTTTTTATAACAATTCGATGAGCAAAATTTCCTGAATAAGTTTGTTCGGTCGCTCTGCCAAGTTCCGAAATTTGTTTCCTCAACTTATCAGTAAAAACATATGTAAATATTAGTGATAATATTATCCCTGCAAGTCCCATTATTATAAACAGGTCCTTTAGTGTTGACCGGAGTTCACCGGTTTCGGCAAGTGAAGTAAAGATGAGAAAATAAATTTTGCTCTGACTGTTAATGTTCAGAGATGGTTTATAAACTGCAGCAATTATGTCTGTCGATTCGGTGCCTTCTGAATAGAGTTCAAAATTCTTTTTGTCTTTTAGGAATTCATTTGCTTTGGTAAGCAAGTATAGGAATTTTTGATTTTGTGATGAGTTTGAAAGATCAGTTGGTGAGCCGTTCCAAACAATTGCAACATCTGAATTTATTTTTTGTGACAGATCATCTAATAAAAGTGGGGTTATCATTCTTCCAAAGAAAACACTCTCATTTTTTCCTTGCTCAACTTCTAAAGTTAATGCGTACGGATTATAGTATAAAAAATCGTCTAATGTAATCTTCCTGTCGGGCAAATAAACATTGCTGTTAATTGCTAAATCAATAATGGTCCGGGATGATTTTTCAAGACGGAGAATGAAATCAATATTCGTAGTTTTTAAATTCTTCGTTCTGAAACTCATTTCCATTTCAGAAGCGGAAAGAGTTAACAGTTCATCTTCGCATTCAATAATTTTTGATCTCAATTCATAAATAAAACTATTGGAAGCGCTTACCAGCTGGTGGGATTGTTGAGAGAATAAAACATTATACATTACAGAATAGAATGCAAAGGCTGAACTGCCTAAAATCAAGGCAACTATTATAAAGTTTATAAGCAGGATTCTTAAGCTGACCCTCATACCTGGCAACTCCTGTTAATTACTGCTTTGAAGAACTTTCCTGATAGTAATTAGTAATTCATCAAAGTCATATGGTTTACTAATAAAATCAGAAGCACCTAACCTGGCAGATTCTATCGCACTCTTTACATCAGCATAAGCTGTTAGTACAATAACCTTTGGATGGGAATTTCGAAAATCATTTATTTCATGAAGAACATCAAAACCATTTGTGTTCGGCATTTTAAGATCAAGGAGAAGAAGATCTGTTTTCTTTTTCTTAATAAAATTTGCAACTTCTTCTCCGCCTGTCAGAAAGCTGGTCTCATATCCAATCGCTGTCAGTTCTTCCGAAAGTACAGTGCAAAGATTAATATCATCGTCGACTATAAGAATTGATTCCATAATCATGGCATCTCATCGCCAGTGGCCTCGTTAAACTTGTAATATTTTATCTGCTGTTGGCCTTTCTCCAGTTCCTGCCCTAAAACATTTTCTGTTACGGGGTTTTCAAATCTATCCTGGAGTGTGGGTACAAGTTCTGTTTTCAAAAGTATAACAAGTTCTTTCTTTCTTACAATAGTTTGATCGCTGCCAGTAAGGTACCTGATTCCAAAAACCCACCACGGAAGATCTTTTAGAAATGGTATTCCATTTCTTACTATAGCTTCTTCGTTTACAAATAATCCGCCTATTATAGTTTCTTCACCATCGAGCATTAAAACCTGTGTAGAGGCCTGTGTCTTTTTAATTTCAGTTGTAGTTTCTGTTGTAGAGAATGAGCTTCTTTCAACTGCAATGTTCAACAGCACGTAATTTAAACCTTCTTCTTTGTGTATATAAGGGATTACCTTAATAATAGTACCTGTTGGGAAGAACTTCTCTACAGTATTACCTGCAAAGTCCCTGGTTCTTACAGAGAAGTCAGAGCCTATTTGTATGTTGCCTTCATTTCTATCGCGCACAACTATACTTGGATTAGAAATGATTTCTCCAATACCATTCTCTTCAAAAAATCTGAAAACTGCTGTTGCTTCACCGAAGAAATCACCCGCAGTAAATTTTGTATTGACACCTAAATTAAATTCAGGTTGTAGTCCGGTTTGGGTTTGTTCGCCTCCTTCGCCTTGAGCAGTTTCAGTACGTGTTCTTAGTAATCCAGCCAGATTTGTTTGTGAACCATTGAGTAAAAACTCCCAGCTGAAACCTATTGTTTTGGCATCCTGAACATCTAATTCAAAAAATACGGCAGAGATTTTTACTTCTCTTGTTGTAACAGGGGCATATGTTTCAGGAGTTTGTTCGAACTCGGCGCCTTCTTTTGAGCTAACAATAATAACGTCTTCTTTCATTTCAAACTCAAGCCCTGCAAAATTTACAATCATCAGCAGTGCTTTATCGTAAGGCATATTTGTAATCTCTATGCCAATAGGTTCCTGCTTACTAACTGTAGAGACAACTCTTCTTCCTGAAACACTTTCACTGACTTTGCTCAGCAGTTCTATTGCCTGATTGAAGGGCAGTGTTTCTGACATTGTCACTAATTCGTCAGGGTTCTGATATGTTTTAAACCTGCGTTCCCAATATTGCTGAGGAAAAACCTGCAGGGTTAAAATGAATGATAATATCACACAAGTAATAATGTTTTTCATATTAGTTCTCTCAATTTTTACTGGTATTTATCTAATTCTAAATTTACTTTTTCTATGATACCACCTTTATTCAGAATGAAGCTGACACTGTTGTTATCATAATCTATCTTAGTTAAATATCCCAGGTATACTTGTTCACCTTCCCAAACCAGATAAGTATTACCTTTAGTATCAGCCACAAAAGCTCCTTCAGGAATTAAAGCAAGAAGCTTAGCTCCCTGAACATCAAGAAGCTCATCCACGTTCGGTGGAATTTCATTTCTAATTAATGGATAGAAAGCATCATAAAGCGGGCCACTGACAAGGTTATTCTCTAGTGATGCTGCCGGCGCAAATCTACTATCAGCGGAATAATATACCTGTGCAGTTAATTCAAAACTTACAAGGAAAAGTGGAACACCATCTTTATCTGTTCTTATAAGATTCCCAAGACTAAGCTGTGTTACCTTTTTAAGTTCTTTGCTTTGCTCGATCGCATATATAATTCCATAAACATCATTAAAGTAGCCGCTTCCTGTGAGTCTATATTGGTGAACGAAAAATTCTTTATCTCTTATCATATCGATGTATTCAACGTTCACCTGAGTAGTGTGTGAAAAATTAGATATGATGTTGTTCATAAAATTATAAAACTTGATCGATGCAACTTCCTGAGGAATATTAAACTTTCTAGCTGAAAGAATAGAGTCAAGTTCGGCAGATCGTCTTTCGAGTGAAAGAAATCTTGCACTAAGTTCCTCCGGGTCGTAAACGTTCGCATTCAACTCATCAAGCTTTTCTTGTCTTTCTGATATTCCTCCGCTCTGGAATACAAATAAATATATTCCGCCGACAACAAGGATTATTATCAGCAAAGCAAGTAAACCGAGAGTGCTTCTTAATTTCTTATTCATTTTGGTTCTGCTGATTTAAAATGTTGAAATTTAAATTAAACTTGTATGCACTCTTCTCACGCAGCTCTTCATAGAGCATGCTTTTCAATAAAGAATTATCTATTGAAGATGCAAAGTCTGTGAGTGTACTACGTGACAAAGAATAACCTTCAGCAAGTACAGAATTTCCTTCCGCTCTTGTAAGCTTGGATATCCAGAGGTTGCTGTTCCTGCTACAATAACTTGAGATCTTGGAGATAATATTTTTCCAGACTCCGGTTCCGGCTGTAGCAGAATCTAAAATAGCTTGTGTCTGATCAAAACTGCTTATTTTTCCTTCGATGCCCGCAATCTTGCTCAAGACTTCCTGGTTCTGCCTCATTAGTATGGTCTTCTCTGTTACTTCTTTATCAAGCTCATCCATCTTTTTATTGTTCTTTAAAACTTGCTGTGTTATAAAAAACGCAGCAATAAATAAGAGTGGAAGTATTGCATAGCTGTGCCATGAAAATTGGAAAGCTTTCTGCTCTTCCTTTAAAGTCTTTGGAAGAATGTGAAGACCCTGATGCTCATTGTTAAGTTCATCAAAGTAATCTGTTGCAATTGCAACCGGCACGCTGAATGCTGAAAATTTTTCTCTTGTATCTTCATCAAGTGCAGATAGGTCAAAATCTTCAAACTCAAGCCGGCTTACATTTGCTTCGGGGAAGGTTCCATAAAAAGATAAAATTAGATTTTCTGAATCATCTTCACCGCAAACAACAATATTATCGAGAGAGGAAATTCCCCCGTTTTCCATTTCAAGAAGTATCTTGGAGAAGTAAACATCGTAGGTGTGAAGATTTTGTGTTCCGATATCAAGAGTTGTTCCTATATGTTTTAATCTTCTTCCTTGAAGGAATATAAGCTTGCTGTATTCCTTGCCTATATAAACAATAAGCGAATGATCATCTGGGAAGAATTTCTTTCTCTTTGCTACATAATAAGCAAGCGAAACATCCGCACTTTTTATTGTGGGGATTTTAAAGCTTCGTTTTCCTCTTTGTCTTGCTAAGGAATTAATAAGATTAATACAGTTGATGTCTCCCACAACAAAAACAGAAAGTAATGCTTTATCAGAAAGCTCGATATAGTCGAGACTTTCTTTATCAACATTAATATTCTTTGATTCAAGAATATCATTAATTATTTCCTGTTTCAGTTTTAAAGGTTTCTGTGGTCTGGCACCTTCGAAGATGTGATAATAAATTGCCGGTTCGGTTAGTGCAGGAATGAAGCTGTGCTTGCTTAGATTAAAGCTCCTAAGAGCAGCGCTAACTTCAGTAAGACTTGCAGAATCGAAGTCGCTTCTTATAGAAGCTGACTCTTCAAGTCCCTCTACATCTAGTGCTTCTCCTTCAATCCGGAAGCCGGTAACATCTTCTTCGATCTGGGTTGAAGATTTAATGAGACTAACTGAAGCTGTTTTTAGAACAGAAGGTTTTCTGCCTTCGCTTTCTCTTTCTATAACAGCAAGCTTAGTATCATTTCCTTCGCAATAAATACAAATTAATGGTTTCATTTTGCTGATAATAATTGGTTGATTCTAGTTTTATTATTTGAATAAGTAATCGCTGTTTCCAACGATATCCTTTTCTGATCGTAAAGTCGTTTTAAATCCTGTTCCATTGTAATCATTCCGAGCTGCCCACCCTGGTTAATCATCATATAAATTTCACCAAGGTTATTATTTTTTATCGCAGCTTTAACGCTCGGTGTAACTACAAGGACTTCTTTAGCAAGTATCCGTTTACCGTCAAGACTCGGAACAAGTTTTTGCGAGACAACGGAAATCAAAACATCTGCAAGTCTGTTACGTACTCTTTCCTGTTCTACAGGATTTACTTCGGCAACAATTCTTTCTAGTGATTCAGTTGCCGATGAAGTATGAAGTGTAGAAAAAACTTTATGTCCCGTATCTGTTACTTCAAGTGCTGCCATTATTGTATCCGGGTCTCTCATTTCACCTATTATTATGATGTCGGGATCTTGTCTTAATGATTGGACTACTCCTTCTTTAAAAGAAAGAACATCTCTCCCAACTTCTCTGTGTTTAATCAAACAAAATTTTGAAGTGTGTACATATTCGATAGGTGCTGCAATTATAATTACATGCGCAGGATCAAAATTGTTATGATGATCCACAATTGAATCAAGTGTTGTTGATTTACCAGAACCAGTAATACCTGTTATTAGTGATAAACCAAATTTTATATAATTATGACTTAAATATTTTATTGTGTTCGGATGAAATTCTAAAGTACCCAGCGGTCTGATTGATGTATTTATTGCTCTCATATTACAGGTAAGTGTATCAAGGTCAAAGTAAGCATCTGCTCTGAATCTTACATGAATTTTTCTTCGTTCGTAAAAGAAGGTATAACTGAAATCCAGGTTTCTGGTAGTAGCAATATATTTTCTTTGATTTGAGTTGAAAAGGTTTGCAATAATAAGTGCTGCTTCATCTTCAGTAAATTGTGGTAAATCTTTTATTCTTTCAAGCTTTCCATGAATTCGCATCCATATGTAACCTTCATTACCATGTCCACCTATTTCTATATCCGAAGCGTCCCTTTCAATCATTGATGTAAGGACCTTATTAACAAATTTTCTTAAAAGGACTTTTTCTTCCTCTTTTATCTTATTGCTGTTTTCAAGGATATAGCTAACTCGGTCAGGTCCATAAAGGGAATCTGGAATTGTAGATACAAAATCCGATAGTACCCTTTTTTCTTCTGTAATTACCAAAATATTACTTTCAACATTTTCTTGATAATATTAGTTAATTCAAATCTGTTACATCTTTTATTCCAAAATAATCATCGTCGTAACAAACTTTTACTTTAATTAAAAAGATTAACTAATTACAATATATAAAATTGTAATTATTTGTAAAATATTTTAACTGAAAAATTAACTCAACCTGGTAAGTAAAACTTACCACCAAATTTTTATTTTACTCTTCCATGGTGGAAGAGAGTACTTCTTCAATTGTTGTCAAACCGACCTTAGCTTTTTCAAGACCTGATTCTCTCAAGTTTAGGGTTCCATCTTTCTTCGCTTGAATTCTTATTGCTTCTTCATCAACCTCTTCACCCGAACGAACAATTATTTGTCTTAACTCTTTAGTAAAGTAGAGTGCTTCATGAATTGCCATTCTACCTTTATAACCTGTGTGGTTACAATCATCGCAACCGACTGCGCGATAGTTTTCATAGTTCTTCCATTCTTCTATATTTAAACCTGCTGCTTCCATTATCGCATCATCAAGTGATGTAACTTTCTTTTTGCATTTTGCACAAAGCTTACGAATCAATCTCTGTGCCACTATGAGATTAATTGCATATGCTATAAGGAAAGGCTCTATTCCCATTTTATACAACCTTGCGACGGCACTTGGTGCGTCATTGGTATGTAAAGTTGAAAAGGTAAGATGACCGGTATTTGCAAGTTTTATTGCAGTTTCTGCAGTTATTTTATCTCTCATTTCGCCAACTAATACTATATCCGGATCGTGACGTAATATTGATCTTATAGCTTGTTCAAAATTCATTTTGTATCCTATCTTTAACTGCCTAGCTCCTTCAATCACATATTCAACGGGATCTTCAACTGTAAGAACATTTACTTCCGGATTGATTACCTGGAATAAAGCTGCAACAAGTGTTGTACTTTTACCGCAACCCGTTGGTCCTGTTAGAATTACCATTCCCTGCGGTTGACTGATTGCTTTAACAAAGTTCTGACGTGCAATTCCAACCAATCCTAGTTTATCAAGATCTCTTATAACTTTTCTGTCATCGAGAATTCTTATTACTACACTTTCAAATTTATTTTTTAGTTCTGTGCCCACCATTGGTAACACAGAAACTCTGAACCGGATAATGTAACTATCTATTTCTCGTTGGATAAATCCATCCTGAGCCATTTCACGTTCAAATCTATCCATGCCTTTACCGCGGTCTTTGACTACTGCTGTTACAGCTTCCGGAAGTGTACTTTCCTGAACATGCCACAATCTTAATGTGCCGTCGATTCTCATATAAATTTCTGTTCGATGACCGCTGCAAGGAATAAAATGAATATCACTTGCACCTTTACGAACACCTTCTACAAGTGATCCTTCTACAAGATTTATAAGAGCGCTTTTATTTATTTCTGCATCAAGTTCTTCTTCATCTAAATCTTTCTCCTTATTTTCATCCTGGATGAAGTTCTGATCTTCATCAATTATTGCTTTAAGATAAACGTTTTCCGGTGGAAGAATTTTTTCTATTAGGGTTTCATAATCCTTCTTCTTTATAAATATAACTTCATATCTCTGCGCATTAAGACCAAATGCAACTTTGGGAATGTTTCTATCGGTTGGATCTATTGCAGCTATAATTAATTTATCCCGTTGACGATCATCATACATAAATGGAATAATCTTGTGCCTGAGCATAATTTCTTTAAGCTCTTCGCCTGCTTCTTCCATCATTTTTCTAATTGCATCAAGTCGGTCGGCAGGAATTTCATATGTGTCGATATCAAGTTCACGGAATGCATAAAGTATTGCTACTTCCCTAAAGACAACATCATGATCATAACTGAACTCATCAACAAGGATTTGAGCAAGATTGCGTCTTAGTTTGTTTCGATCGTGTACTTTAGCAGTTATTGCTTTTTCAAGAGTGATTGCATCGATTATCCCCTTCTTAAAAAGGAGATAACCGATTTTATCTGTCATTTCTAAATTAGTTTCTATCATGCGCTTTCAATTCTCCGGAGTATAATTTTATTGTACGCCGGGTTGTTTCGGTCTTACAGTAGCCGTCTCAGCTGATACAAGTGTTAATGCAATCATGATAACCATGATTATCATCGCAATGGCTACCTGGATTATTTCAATAAGATTTTTAAGACGATATACTGTTTCACTTTCATAATAATTTGCCAGCTGCAGTGCTGTGTTCTTAATTGTTCCGGATTCTTCTCCGGAGTGAATTCTTGAAATTGCGGTTTCAGTAAATACACCTGTTGCCTGGAATGCCTCTGTAAGTCCCACGCCTTTTTTAAGCATTAACGGAATGGCAACCGACTTAACTCGCTCTTCAAAATATCTGTTACCTGTTGCTTCTGCAGCAATTCTTATTGGTTCGATACTCTCCGCAGATCCATGATAAAGTGTATAAAACACACGGCAGAATACTTCTATTAATGTTTTGTGAATTAGTGAACCAAGTACTGGTATCCTTAAAATGTATTGATCAAAAAGTAGTCTGCCTTTTTTTGTTCGGCTGAACTGAAATAAAACTATTGGTGGAAGAAGAGTAAATGCAGCAATTAAAATCGGGTTGCCAATTAAAAAATCACTTACTTTAAGTGTAAATGCTGTCATTGGCG
>JANWIS010000113.1 GCA_025449775.1 Ignavibacteriaceae bacterium | reverse complement strand
TTTCTGCTTTCTTTTTTCTAACACGTGGTTTACGTTTTTTCTTTGCACCTTCTGCAGTTTCGCCTTGCGGTTTTGTTACGTCTTTATCACCCAGTTCTTTTTTTCTCTTTTCATCTAGTTCCATCCTACCAACCACTTTTAACCCTTTTGGTCTGGGTAACATATTTTCTTTTGTCTGAGCTGTCTTTAACTCTGATGTATCTTCACAATCATCCTGAGAATTTGCTTCAGCATTTTCTTTAGCAGATTTTCTGTGTGATGCTTCATCAACAGCTTTTTCAGTTGCTTTCTCTATAGATTCTGATTGACCTGACTCCGAAGATGAAGTATTCTCTCCGGCCGTAAATTCCTTACCTTCTTCTTTTGCATCCTTACTTGCACGTTCAGCACGCTTCTTCTGAAACTCGGCCACTTTCTTGTAATGATGTTCTGCTTTCTCTATATCTTTTTTATAGTTAGAATTTATTGCTTCAATCATGTCATCATCAAGCAATGACATGTGATTTTTTACTTTAAATCCCTTGCTGTTCAAAAACTCCACAAGAGTTTCTACCGACAAGTTATACTCGGTAGCAAGTTTATAAATTCTTACCTTTTTTTCTTTAATATCTGCCATATATGGAATCTAAGATTTTATTCCTCTTCTTCAAATTGTGCTTTTATTAATTCAATTATGCTGTTAACTTTTTCTTCATCGAAGCCTTCTATCGCTTTCAGTTTTTCCGGACCGGCAGTAAGTACTTCTAATGCGGTATCGTATCGGTTATTTATTAATGTTTCATAAACTGCTTCACCAAGCTCTTCTTTTAAATCAATGAGTTCAATATCTTCATCGTACTCTTCGAAAGGTTTCTCTTCACGTAACACATCTATTTCAAATCCGGTAAGTTTCATTGCAAGACGAATATTAACTCCATTCCTGCCAACAATTAATGAAACCTGATCTGAATCAGCCGTAACAGTTGCTTTTTTTGCTTCTTCATCAACTTCAATCAGTTTTATTTTTGCTGGTGCAAGCGATCTCTGGATATATAATGTAGGGTCGTCTGTAAAATTTATTACATCGATATTTTCGTTACTCAGTTCTCTTACGATTGCATGGATTCTTACTCCCTTCATACCTACACAAGCACCAACTGCATCAATTCGGGCATCCTGAGATTCAACAGATATTTTTGCTCTTTCTCCGGGTTCACGAGCAATTGCTTTAATCTCAATTATCCCGTCATAAATTTCCGGGATTTCGATCTCGAACAATCTTCTTAAAAACATATTATCAGCTCTTGAAACAACAATCTGCGGACCACTCCCGGTCTTTCTAACTTCTTTTACAATCGCTCTTATTGTTTCTCCCTTTTTATATTTTTCATAAGGTATCTGCTCATCACGAGGAAGAACAAGTTCATTCTTATTGTGATTAATAAGTATATCGCTTTTCCTAATCTGGTAAATATCCCCGACAACTATTTCACCAACAAGATCTTTGTATTCGTTGTAAATAATGTCTTTTTCGATCTCTCTTATTTTTTGATTAAGACTTTGCTTTGCAAGAATAATTAATCTTCTTCCAAGTGAAGCAAGCTCTAATTTTTCAACATAATCTTCGCCGACTTCCAGTCTGTCTTCATTACCTTTTTTATTAACTTCTTCAATGCTTATCTCTGTTCCGGGATTGATTACTTCATCAACTATTTTTCTTTCAAGATAAATTTCAATATCGCCGCGATCCATATTAACAACAACATCACAACGGGCTTCTTCACCGTATTTTTTTCTTACTAAAAGGGTAAAGACTTCTTCGAGAATACCGGCAAGTACATCTTTATCAATCCCTTTCATCTTCACCATGTCGGCGAAAGATTCAACTATTTCGCGGTTCATTTAATTAGATCTCCTTTAATTAAAACTTACTATAACTTTCGCTTTTATTATATCCTGATGTTTTAACTTTATTTCATTACCAGCTTGAAACGTCAGCAAATCATCTTCAATTGCAACCAGTCGTCCTTTAAATGATGATGATGATCCGGATGTTCTGAACTCAATTTCGAAAATTCTGTTAATGTGTTTTGGAAATTGCTTCAGGTAAATTAATGGTCTGTCAACTCCGGGTGAAGAAACATCAAGTCTGTAAGATTTGAGCAAACTGGTTTCATCAATCTGCCTGCATATTTCCCTGCTCACTAAAGCACATTCATCAGCAGAAATATTTTTTTCACCGTCAATGAATACTTCTATTACCCTGCTGTTTTCAGAACCCCTGACAATAAAATCAATAAGGAAAAACTGATTGTGGTCAACAACCTGTTGAATAATTTCACGGATATTTTCAAAATTATGATTCATACAAACAAAAATCGCCCAAAAAGGGCGAAAAAGAACACTCAAAGATAAGCTTAATTATCAAATTACCAAAGCACTTTTATTTACCATCACTTCAGAGGTGTTCCACTTTGAAGGTTATCTTTTTCCTCTTTTTTCTTCTGATTTTCAAGTTCTTCTTTCTTTTTTTTCCTTTCATGATAACTGCAAAAAACTAAACCGATTAGCAATCCAAGCACAAAGATTACAAGAATCATAATAATTAAAGGTGCCTGAACAGCCCAGAATAAAAACTTTAACTCGGTTGAAATGGTGTTTTGTACTGCAATAATTGCAAAGAGCAAAAAGAGAAGTGAAATGACAATTAGCTTAAATCTCATATTAAACCTATTGATTAATATTTAACGTAATTAATATAATTAATTTTTAATCGTGTTAATTACAGAAATAAAAAAGGTGACCGTTGAAGATCACCTTTTGATAAATAGTTGTTTTCACTAAACTATTTGAGCAAAACCATCTTCTTAGTTTCAAGATGACCATTGGCTTTCAATTGGTAAATGTATGTTCCTGAAGGAAGATTGGAAGCGTTAAAATTCAAACGATGATAACCAGCTTCAAGAGTTTGGTTAACTAGACTTGCAACAAGCTCTCCAACTATGTTGTAAACTTCAACTATTACATTGCTTGTCTGCGGAATTGAAAACTCAATTGTTGTACTTGGATTAAATGGATTGGGATAATTCTGCATAAGTACATAATTCTTCGGTGCATTTACTTCTGCAAAAACTTCATTGCTGTATTCAAATGTTCCATCAAAATCAATTTGCTTCAACCGATAACTGTATAAACCCATATCAAGATTTATATCTTTGAAAGTGTAACTTTTGCTCTCGGTTGTTGTTCCAAATCCCGGAACAAAACCAACCTGTTTCCATCTTTCGTCGAGCGGAGTTTTTCTTTCAATCACATATCCGGAATTATTTGTTTCTGTTGCTGTAGTCCAGTTTAACGTAACAGAATTTTCATTTGCTGAAGCAATAAATGAAGAAAGCTCAACAGGTATCATCGATAAAGCCATTAAGTATGCCTGGTATGCATCGATTCTGCCTGCACCATATCTTGGATCTTTTCCTGGTGTTCCTTTCTCAACTGAAGTTGTCTGCAATATCATACTTACATCTGCCGGAGTAAGATTTGGATTTACAGATAAAAGTAAAGCAACAGTTCCGCAAACATGCGGTGTAGCTCCTGATGTTCCGCTGAAACCCGCATAACCACCACCATCATTCGTAGTTGTTGTTCCATTACCCGGAGCTGAAACATCCGGTTTCAACAATCCGATGGAACCGGGTAAAGTTTCATAAGGATAATCCTGGTAACCTAATGGCATGGTATAAGGATAACTTGGATGAATAGCCTGAATATCTTCCCATGCTGCTGGTCCGTAAGGGGAACTGCTGACAATTATATCTGTTGTTGCATTTACATTTCCTACACCTACTATGGAACTTAAACCCCCTACTAAAGTTTGATCGGGATGAATCCATGCAGGCGGTGAGTTACCCGGTGCGGCAATATTATATGGTATTGGTGCACTGCCAAGATTGTTTCCATCATTACTTGTTGAGTTTGTATGTACAACACCTGCAGCTAATTCAAAATCAGTTAATTGCCTGTGCATCGGATAATTTGGTTGAGGAGAGAAATACCATTTATAACTGTGTGAGCTTGTTATTACATCAACACCTGCTGCAACTGAATATTGAATTGCTAACCAAGTCGAAGATTCTCCACCGAGTCTGCAATTAATTAATTTTGCACGCGGTGCAACACCGGTTTGTGTTCCGTTTGTTCCATCACCACAAATAAGTCCGGCGGTGTTTGTACCATGGGTTCCATTCGGACCAGGATTGTTATCATTAAATTCAAAATCCCAGCCTAAAAAATCATCTACATATCCGTTAGCATCATTATCAACTCCATTAACATCACCCGGGTCAAATATCCAAGAAGAACCATTCCACTCTATAGTTTTCCCATCAGTATCAAAATCTTCACCGAGATTATGCCATATATTATTTATTAAATCGGGATGAGCCCAGAAACAACCGGAATCATGATTCGCTGCCAATACACCTGAACCGCTATCGCCGGCTGCCCAAACAGCAGGTGCATTTATTAATACTAATCCCGGCTGAGGTGCAGGATTATCACCTGGATTTGGTGGATAATTTGTTTGAGTTGTTTCTGTTGGATCAATCAACAAACTTTGATCAAATACCGGATCAAACCTTATCTCTTTTATCTCTTCAAAGTTTTCTGCTAAATAATAAATTACTTCTGGCACAGCAGAAAAAACTATTGTGTTTGCTGCCCATAGTACATCAATTTTGCTCACCTGGTTCTGACTCTTAGCAGATTCAAGATAATTACGAACAATTTGTTGATGTGCTGCAGCATACTCTCTCAAAATTTTTACAACTTCTTTTTGTCTTTGCTTTCTCGGAAGAAAAGAAGTCTGTTCTCTTAAATCCTCGAATGAATATTGTTTTGTAAAAGTTGCATAAACATTTACAAATTCATTGCTCGCTGCATCAAGAAGTACAGTCTGAAGGTAAGGATTAATCTTTGAATGGTTATCCTGAGCTTTTGTTTCATTGACGAAGGAAAAGATCAATAATAAAAAAAACTGAACAGTGAAAACCTTTTTCATACTTTTGCCTCACTTTAGCATTGTTGTTGGATTTTGTTTAACTATTTAAAACTCATCAATTTTAATAAAACTATCAACACCCGAATTAATTTTAATTAAATCATTTAGACAAGATCATCTTTTTTGTTTCCACTAAAGTTCCTGCTTTCAGCTGGTAAAAGTAAACGCCTGATGCGAATCCTGTGGTTGAAACTCCGTGTATAAATCCTTTTGTGGAAAATTCAATCTCGTACGAACCCGATGAAAGTTCCCGATTAACAAGTTCTGCAACTTCATTTCCTAAAACATCAAAAACTTTTAAAGTGACAAATTCTTTTTCGGGAATCTGGAATTTAATTTTTGTAGCCGGGTTAAATGGATTGGGATAATTTTGTTCCAACGAAAAAATACCGGGTATATTGAATTCAGCTTCAATAACTTTTGAATACTCGTACAATCCATTAAAATCAATTTGCTTCAGCCTGTAATAATATTTTCCTGAATTAATGGTTTCATCTATAAAAGAATAATATTTTATTTCTGTTGATGTTCCGTTCCCTGAAACAAAGCCAATCTTTTCCCAATTCTGAAAAGATGTATTTGAAGATCTTTCAATTTCAAATCCATAGTTATTAGTTTCGGTGGAAGTGATCCAGCTTAGTAAAATTTCTCCTTCATAAATTTCATAACCAAATG
>JANWIS010000112.1 GCA_025449775.1 Ignavibacteriaceae bacterium | reverse complement strand
AGGTGCTTGCAAACCTTGCAGTCGATAATCCTGTTTCGTTCTCCGAACTTGTAAAGTTCGCAAGTAATTAATTTTTTAACCCTCTCAAAAAGAATTTTTATTTTTTGCTGAGGGTTTTACTTTAAATAAAGCAATTTTCATATGCAGCAAGTTGAACTTGATCAGATAAGAAAAGTTTTCGACCAGGAAATAGAAAACATAAGTTCATCAGGTGAGCTTGAACAACTGCGGATTAAATATTTTAGCCGGAACGGAATCATCACCCGTTTGTTTGATGAATTGAAATCTGTTCCGGTTGAAGAGAAACCTGCTTACGGAAAACTTCTGAATACTCTCCGAACTCAGGCAACAGAAGAATTCAATAAAAAAAAATCACTTCTTGAATCAGGGGAATCAAACGATCTTTCAAAGTTAGATCTTACTCTTCCGGGAAAAATTTTTAATATCGGAAGCAAACATATTTTAACTCAAACCCTCTATGAAATCAAATCCATATTTAAAGGTCTCGGTTTTTCAATTTATGATGGTCCTGAATTAGAATCCGATTATTATAATTTTGAAGCACTTAATTTTCCTGCCGATCACCCGGCCAGAGATATGCAGGATACTTTTTTTGTCAGTGAAAAATTTCTACTTCGTACACACACAACACCGGTTCAAATAAGAATAATGGAAAAAGAACAGCCTCCGATCAGGGCAATAATGCCGGGACGAGTTTACAGGAACGAAGCAATTAGTTCACGAAGTTATTGCATGTTCCACCAAGTCGATGGAATTTATATTGATACTGATGTTTCATTTGCTGAATTGAAGGGAACGCTTGTATCTTTTGCACACCAATTTTACGGTGAAGGACTCAAATACAGATTCAGGCCTAGTTTCTTTCCTTTTACAGAACCGAGTGCTGAAATGGATATAACTTGTTATATCTGTTTAGGTAAAGGCTGCAGAGTTTGTAAATATTCAGGCTGGCTCGAAATACTTGGATGCGGAATGGTTGATCCGAATGTTTTTAAAAATGTTGATTATGACTCAGATAAATATACCGGCTATGCTTTTGGAATGGGAATAGAAAGAATTGCAATGTTAAAATATGGTATCGATGATATCAGGATCTTTTTTGAAAATGATTTAAGATTCCTGAAACAATTTTAATAGGTAGAAAATATTGAAAATCTCTTTAAACTGGATTAAAGATTATATCGACCTTAACGGGATTTCAACCAATGAAATTATTAATGCATTAACGATGCATGGACTTGAAGTTGAAGATTTCCTTGATGAAGCAAAACGATATACAGGTATTGTAGTCGGGTTAGTAAAAGAAGTTGCAAAGCACCCTGATGCAGATAAACTTACAGTTTGTATCGTTTATGATGGACAATCCGAAAATAATGTTGTTTGCGGCGCTCCAAATGTTAAGAAAGGACAGAATGTAGCATTTGCATCACTCGGAACGATCATTCCAAAAACTAAAACAGAAATAAAAAAAGTAAAGATCCGCGGAGTTGAATCTGAAGGAATGATTTGTTCGGAAAGTGAATTGGAATTAAGTAATGATGATTCCGGGATAATGGTTTTGGCTGATGACTTATCAGCAGGAACTTTAATCAGTGAAGCTATGGGAATGAATGATGTTATTATGGATATTGCAGTTACTCCAAACCGTCCCGATGCACTATCGCATATCGGTGTTGCACGTGATTTATCTGCCATCTTCAATCGTGACTTAAGAATCCCAAAAATTGATTTAGATGAATCACAAAATGATATTAAAAAATTTGCTTCGGTTGTAATTGAAGACAAAATAAATTGTCCTCGTTATTCTGCAAAAGTTATCAATGGTCTTGCTATTAAAGAATCCCCAGCCTGGTTAAAAGATAAATTGACCAGTATTGGACTGCGACCAATAAATAATGTTGTTGATGTTACAAACTTTATTCTCCATGAAATGGGACAGCCTCTTCATGCATTCGATCTGGATAAAATTACAGAAAGAAAAATAATAGTTAAAAGCACAACTGAATCAGGAAAGTTTACAACTCTTGATTCAAAGGAAAGAATATTGCCGCAAGGAACAATGATGATCTGTGACGGCAATAATGAGGTTGCTATTGCAGGAATTGTGGGTGGAGAAAATTCCGAGGTTTCTGAAAAAACAAAAAATATTTTAATTGAATCCGCATACTTTAATCCATCATCAGTCCGAAGAACTTCAAAAAAATTACTGCTGGCAACCGATTCTTCATACCGTTTTGAAAGAGGAACGGATCCGTCGAATACAATATATGTTGTTCAAAGAGCAGCTCAGCTAATAAAATCTGTTGCCGGAGGAGAAATCGCAAAAGGTTCGATTGATGAATATCCTAGCAAAGCCAGGAACAAAGAAATTACAATCAGACTTCCAAAGTTGAAAAAGCTACTTGGTTATGAAGTTCAAAAAGCTGATGTGAACAGGATTTTTCAAAGACTCGGAATAAACTTACTTAAGGATCTCGGTGAATCACTTGAAGTAGTAATACCAACTTTTCGTCCCGATATAGAACGTGAAGCTGACTTGATTGAAGAAGTAGCTAGAATTTCAGGATATGATTTGATTCCTGCTATAGAGAAAGTTAACATAACAATTGATAAACGAAAAGATGACTCCAGGTTTGAAGATCATCTGAGAGAAGTAGCAACTTCATTAGGTTTGAATGAGATGGTAAATAATCCTCTGATACCCGAAAAGTTGGCCGATTTAACTGGTAAACCAATTATGATTTCAAATCCTCAAAGCAATGACATGGCTTTTTTAAGGACATCGCTTTTAGTTTCAGCATTACCTGCTGTTTCACTTAACATCAAGAAAGGTGAAAAAGATTTAGCACTTTTTGAATTAGGAAATGTATTCATTCAGCACAATCAACCAATCAATGATTTTTCAGATTTTACAGAGAAGAAAAAATTAATTTATATTCTAACAGGAAATAAAAACACCAGGAGTTGGTACTCGAATGAAACCGAATATGATTTCTATGATCTGAAAGGTTTGTCAAATTCATTTTTATCCAAATTAGTGCTTGACATTGTACTAGATGATTCTTATAATTCCATTCAAAATAACGTTTACGATTATCAATTCACTAAAAACTTTAAAGGTGATATTTTCGGAACTGGTGGAAAATTAAACGCTGTATTTCTTAAAAATTTTGATATCGAACAGGATGTTTATTGTTTTGAATTTGATGTTGAAAGACTGCAGAACGCAATTGAAAGTAAAAGTTCATTTAAAGAAATTCTAAAGTATCCAAAAGTTTTACGTGATATTGCATTTATATTTGATAATTCGGTAAAATATATTTCAGTAAAGGATTTTATTCTTAAGGAAAGCAGTAGTATTCTCAAATCCGTTGAACTTTTTGATCTATTTGAAAGCAAGGAAATCGGTAAGGATAAAAAAAGTATGGCATTTGGTTTGGAATATTATGATTTTGGAAGAACATTAACTGATGAAGAAGTTGATACAGATTTTCAAAAATTAATTAACAAAATATCAGCTAATTTTAATGCGATTCTGAGAGGGAAATAATTGGTGGACTTGGCTAAATACGAAACACTTATAAGCGACTTGAGTGCGCTTGAATCACAGGTTGAAATACTTAAAAGCAAATACTTCGACACTGTAGGTAGAAATAAAGAGTTGGAAGTATCTCTTAATACAGTACAACAGGATAAAAGTCAATTACATCAAAAAATTTCTGATTTAGAATCGGAATTGGATGAAATAAAACTTAAAGTGGAGGAAAAAACAAAATTAAACTCACAAGATCGAGAAGAATTAAAAATCAAAATAAAAGATTTAATTAACAGAGTAGATAAACATCTGTCAACAGAAACTACTAGGTGAAAAAAAATATAAGTAATTTGACAGAAAAAGTTCTTTAATAATTTGTTAATGGTTTAGTAAAATACTGATGGAAAAGAAGAAGCTTAAAATAAAAATATTTGACAAAGAATACTCCTTACTAGTTGAGAATGAAGAGATAGCTAAGGAACTTGCAATTTATGTCAATAAAGTAATGGAAGAGACGAAGGATGAACTCCCTGATCAACCGGCTCAAACGATTGCAATAATCGCCTGTCTTAATATTGCATACGATTTATTTATAGAAAAAAATAAAAACAGAGAGTTTTTGATTCAAGCTTCAGACAAAGTTAAAAAAATAAAGATTCTTTTATCGGATCAGCAATTAGCTAACCCATCCTAAGCATTACCGCTTCGCTGCTCCTAATAATTAGTGAAAAACTAACACAAACTAATTGGGAGTACAACTCCGGCGTGTATTACAGGCCTCATCTTCATCTTTAGGCTGGAGACTTTTCCGTTTTCCGGATAAGCAGTGGAAGTAAAAAGCGACTGGGAATATTCCCACTGTGATTAATAGGGTTTTTCCTATTAATTACGGGGCAGCTGAAGCGGCTTTAATAAATAAAACCTAAGCGTGGAGGTACAATGGACGTACTTATACTTATACCAATGCTCGTTGCTGTTATTATAGTGTTCTACTACCTCGGCTGGATGATGAACTCAAGGATCGGTAAAAAGAGTATCAGTATTGCCGAAGAACAAGCTAAGAAAATACTTGAAGATGCAGATAAAGATGCAAAAAACATTAAAAGAGAAAAACTTCTAGAAGTTAAAGATGAATGGTATAAAAAGAAGAATGAATTTGATAAAGAAGTGCAACAAAGAAAGCAAAAGAGCAGTGCCCTAGAAAAACAAATTCAGCTGAGAGAGGAAAACAGTGAGAAAAAATTTGAACTCGTATTACAGAAGGAACGTGAGAATAAAAAGTTTGAACAGGAGCTTAATGAACAACATAAGGTTATAGAAAAAAAGCTGGAGGATTTAAATCGTGTAGAACAAGAACAAAACCTTAAACTGGAAAAAATATCAGGTCTCTCTTCGGAGGAAGCAAAAAAAATCCTTATGGATAACCTGGTAAATGAAGCCAAAATTGATGCGGTACATTTGATTAAAGAAATTACTGACAAAGCAAAAGCTGAAGGTAAAAGAGAGGCTCAGAAAATTATTGTCCAGTCAATTCAGAGAACAGCCGCTGATCATTCAATAGAAAGTACGGTATCGGTTGTACAAATTCAGAATGATGAAATGAAAGGACGAATTATTGGGAAAGAAGGAAGGAATATCCGTGCTTTTGAATCAAGCACAGGAGTTGATGTGATAGTTGATGATACACCAGAAGCCGTTATTCTTTCTTCATTTGATCAATTCAGAAGGGAAGTAGCAAGAGTTTCATTAGAAAGATTAATTGCCGATGGAAGAATTCATCCTGCGAGAATTGAAGAAGTTGTTGAAAAAGTAAAGCAAGAACTTGAAGAAGAACTAATTCGTGATGGGGAGAATGTTGTAATGCAGCTTGGATTGCATAATATGCACAATGAACTTATTAAGCATGTCGGTAAGATGAAATACAGATCAAGCTTTGGGCAGAATCTTATGCAACATAGTATTGAGGTTGCCTATCTTACTGGAATAATGGCTGCTGAACTAGGTATGGAAACTAATCTGGCCAAAAGAGCTGGTTTGCTTCACGACATTGGTAAAACTGTAGACAAGAGTGTTGAAGGTCCGCATGCTTTAATTGGTTATGAATTAACCAAACGATACAATGAACATGCAATAGTTGTTAATGCTGTTGGATCTCATCATGAAGATATTGAAATGGAGCATCCGATTGCTGCTCTAGTTCAGGCAGCTGATGCAATTAGCGGAGCAAGACCAGGTGCCAGACGTGAGCCATTAGAAAGTTATGTCAAACGATTGGAGAATCTGGAATTGCTTGCAAAATCTTTTGAAGGTGTTGCAAAAACTTATGCCATACAAGCAGGTCGTGAAGTAAGAGTGGTTGTTGAGCATGATAAAGTTGATGATATACTTGCCGATAAACTAGCTAAAGATATTGCTGCAAAGATTGAAAATGAAATGGAATACCCCGGGCAAATTAAAGTTACAGTTATCCGGGAAGTCAGAAAAATCGGTTATGCAAAATAGAATTGAAAACCAATATATTTAAGTGGGCAAAACGAATTTAAAAAAAATAAAAGTTGCAATAACAGGTAATATAGGATCAGGAAAATCAACTTTCACAAAATTTCTTTCTGAAAAATATTACCCTGTAATATATGCTGATGAAATTTCCAAAAAGTTACTTTCCAGTGATCTAGGAATCAGAAAAAAAGTAATTGAAGAATTCGGAGCAAAGTCTTATTCAGAGGAAGGTGTAAATAATAAATACTTAGCTGATAAAGTTTTTTCTGATTCTAAACTTCTCAAAAAAATTAACACAATTCTTCACCCTGCCGTACGAACACAAATTGAATCACTTTCAAAAGACTTCTTCAAAACTAATAATATAATTTTTGTTGAAGCTGCTCTTATTTATGAATCCAAAATTGAAAAGATGTTCGATCTAGTTGTTTTAATAATTACAGATGAAGAATTGAGACTGAAACGAACAATACAAATGAACAAACTTTCTAAGCAAGATTTTTTCAATCGAAATAAAAGTCAGATTGATGACACCAGTAAAATAAAAAAAGCCGATTTTGTATTCATTAATAATGGTTCAATAGATGAATTAAAAGCAAAAGCCAATCTCTTAACAAAACTACTTGAATCTCATCCCGGTTAATTCTATCATTTCTTTGTCTTATAACATATGTTTTTTCCACTAACAAAAATGCAGTAATTTTGGACACAAATTTTTTCGGAGTTTCATTTGTCTGTATTTCATGATCTTCTGGTTAAATCTGTCCAATTAATGCCAAAAAAAATAATCTGGTTGTTTTCAAAAAAATATATTGCCGGAAAAACTCTGGAGTCAGCTGTAAGAACTGTTAAAGAATTAAACTCAAAAGGAATACTTGCAACAATTGATGTACTTGGGGAATCAGTAAATACTAAAGAAGAAGCTTTAACTGCTAAATTAAAATCATCGGAAGTACTTGATGCACTAGAAAAGCATAACCTGAATGCTAATCTTTCAATAAAACCGACACAGTTTGGATTGGGCTTTGATAAGGATTTTGCTTACGAACAGATTCTCGAGTTAGTAAAAAAAGCAAGTGAGATAAATAATTTTGTTCGCATCGATATGGAAGATTCGCCTTATACAGATTTAACACTTGAACTGCATAAAAGAATCTATAAAGATTATAGTAATGTTGGAGTTGTGTTGCAGGCTTACTTAAAACGAACATACCATGATGCTATAATACTTAATAAAAATGGAACTAATTACAGATTATGTAAAGGTATTTATATTGAACCAGCAACAATAGCATTTAAAGACTATCAGGAGATAAGAGATAATTTTATGAAAACATTAGAACTGATGTTGAGGAATGGAAACTATGTTGGAATCGCTACTCACGATAAATATCTTATTGATAAATCATACAAGCTGATAAAAGATATGAATATTCCTAAAGATAAATTTGAATTTCAAATGCTGCTTGGCGTGAGAGAAGACTTACGAAATAAAATTAATAAAGATGGATACAAGATCAGAGTATATGTACCCTTTGGTGGAGATTGGTACAAATATTCTTTAAGAAGACTTCAGGAAAATCCACAACTTGCCGGACATATCTTTAAAGAATTCTTTACTTTCAGATAATGAATTCAAGCAGGAGTTTGAACATACTTGGTATTGAAAGTTCATGTGACGAAACTTCAGTTGCAATTCTTTTAAATGAAAATGTAAAAGCAAATCTAATTTCATCTCAACACTTTCATAAGTTATATGGTGGTGTTGTTCCGGAATTATCCAGCCGGGCTCATCTACAAATTATTAAACCTTTGCTTGATTCAGCTCTTAAATTATCTGGATTAAAAATGAGGGATATTGATCTTATAACAGCAACAGCAGGACCCGGTTTGATTGGAGCATTATTAGTAGGACTAACTTTCGCCAAAGGATTAGCTTTCTCTTTAAATAAACCTTTCATTCCTGTAAACCATATTGAAGGACATATTTTTTCGGGATTTTTGATGGATCAGAAACCTGAATTTCCAATGCTTGTTTTAGTAGTTTCGGGAGGACATACTCTTTTACTTTATGCGGAAGACTATACAAAAATTTACAAGTTAGGAACAACAGTTGATGATGCTGCCGGAGAAGCATTCGATAAAGTTTCAAAGATGCTGGGATTCGGTTATCCCGGTGGTCCGCAAATAGAAGCAAGCGCTTCGAAAGGGAATGACTCGGTTATTAAATTTCCAATTGCTGATTTGAAAGAGAAATATAATTTTTCATTCAGCGGTTTAAAGACTTCAGTTCTCAGGCATATACAAAAATTTCATCCTGACAGAAAAATATCCGAGTCTGATTTAAATAATATTTCTGCTTCCTTTCAAAAAGCATTAACGGATGCACTTATAAAAAATGTGATGCTTGCACTTAATAATTTGAAAGTAAATTCTTTTTCACTTGCTGGTGGTGTTGCAGCAAATAAAAGGTTAAGAAATGATTTAAAAGCAGTTGTTGATAAAATGAAAATTCCATTCATTGTTCCATCAATCGAATATTGTACTGATAATGCAGCTATGATTGCATTAAGAGGATTCCAGTTATATCAAAGTGGATTCCGAAGCAGCTTGTCTGTTAACCCGTATCCTTCAATTCCTGAAAATCATTTCCTTAGATTAACCTGATTACTGATGAGCACCAATTCTAAAAAAATATTTCGGCGATGGGATACTCTGGCAATCTTTTCAGTATTTATTTTGGTTTTGATTTTTTTATACTACATTTTTTTTACACCAAATTTTTATGCAGAGAAATCACCGGTCACATTCGATATTCGAAAAGGTGATAGCTTTTCCTCAGTTTGTGAAAGGTTGGCAGAAAAAGGAATAATATCGAGTAAAACAAATTTCAAAATAGCCGGGTTTATATATGGAGCTGAAAAAAAAATCAAGGCCGGGAGATTTCATATTCCTAATGGATTGAGCTATCTGGATCTTTTAGATTTATTTACTTATGGAAAGTGTGATTTTCAAAGAACATTAACAATCAGACCAGGACAAACAATTAGGTGGCTTGCTCACAGACTTCAGAAATATCTTTATATTGATTCCACACAATTTGTTGAAACTGCAACTGATTATCGATTTGCAACTTCACTCGGCTTAAATCAAACAACTTTTGAAGGCTACTTATTTGCAAGCGATTATGAAATATTTGAAAGGAGCAGCCCGGAAGAAGCTGTTCAAATATTTTATAGTGGATTCAAAAATTTTTATTCCGATTCATTAAAACAAAGAACGATCAGATCAGGTTTTTCAGTTCACGAAATAATTACTATTGCTTCAATTGTTAAAGGCGAAACGCATCGTGAAGAGGAAATGCCGAGGATAGCTGGTGTTTATCATAACAGATTAAGAATAGGAATGAAACTCCAAGCTGATCCAACTATTCAATATATTTTACCCGGTGGATGGCAAAGATTAACTTTTAAAGAACTTGCAATCGATTCTCCATACAATACATACAAATATTTTGGCTTGCCCCCTGGACCAATAAACAGTCCGGGTAAAGCAGCAATATTAGCAGCTCTTTATCCTGAACAGAATGATTATCTTTATTTTGTTGCAGATGGCAAAGGTGGTCATCTCTTCGGAAAAAATTTGAGAGAGCATAACAACAACGTGAAGAAGTACAGAGAACTTATCCGGAAGCGGAAAAACAAAAAATGATTTTATTACATAAAAATTAGATTCAGTTGATACACAGATCAGCAGATAAAATAACGATAGCAACATCATTACTATTTTTTATTTTCATACTAAAATGTGCAAACCAGCTTCCTCCAACAGGAGGTGATGTTGATAAAATTCCTCCGACAATAATCGAAGTTTTTCCGCTTTCAGGAACAACAAACTTTGATAAAGATTATTTTGAAATAGAATTCTCTGAATACGTAGATAAGCGAACCGTTCGTGATGCTATTTTTATTTCTCCATTCATAGAAGGCAGTTTGGAATTCTCCTGGATCGGAACAACTCTCCAGGTTACTTTTCCTGAGGAATTAAAAAAAGATGTAACGTACACAATTACTATTGGAACGGACATTGTCGACTTAAATAATAGAAACAGGATGGCTCAGGCATTCACATTTTCTTTTTCAACCGGCGATAAGATTGATAAAAAAATAATCTCGGGTAAAGTTTATGGAAAGCAGAAAGAGGGAATATTTATTTTTGCTTACAAGCTGGAGAATGGTTCAGATTCACTTTTAAATAGTAAGCCTGATTACGCATCGCAAACTGGAGTTGATGGAAATTTCAGACTTGAGGGATTAGGTTCAGGTAAGTACAGAGTTTTTGCTGTAAATGATAAATTCAGAGATTATTTATTCCAGTCGGAACAAGATGAAATTGGAATTCCTTCCAAAGATATTGTGCTTACTGAATCAGATTCAATTTATTCTGATCTAAATTTATTTTTATTTAATGCTGATAATTCTAAACCAAGGTTGATCGGTGGAGTAATGACGGATAAAAATCATTTACTCGTTACTTGTAGTAAAGAAATCGATCCGACAATATTACAACCTTGGAACTTTTCGCTCATCGATTCAACTGATAATAAAGAATACAAAATTCAATATACATTTAATGGTAAAACCAAACCTGAAGAATTTATTTTGATGTTTGATGCAGAATTAAATCCTTCAAACCAGGTTTTTCTTACTGCGGATACTTTGATGGATTTATTAGGAAATCTGATGATGAATGATTTCACACAAATCATAGTAAGTGACAGAGTTGATACAAGTTCAATAAAAATAAACTCCACTTTACCTGCACAGAATGGTGTAATAAGTTCTGAAAAACCAGAAGTCAAAATATTTTTTGATGAAGCATTTGATAAAGAGTTAGTTAAATCCGCAATAACTCTTACCGATACTATTAACAATCGAATAAATTTTAATATTGAATATTATGATGATGCAACACTTGTTATTAAGCCGGTTGATAAATTAAAAACTGAAAAAGATTATCTGCTGAAATTACAGCTTGGTAAATTTGTTGACATTGCAGGCAACAGTACAGACTCTTTATTCACACTTAAGTTTAAAACAAATTCAGGTTTGGAGTTTACAGGTTTATCGGGAAAAGTATTGAATCTTGATTACAGTAGAAATCCTGTTTTGATTTTGGAGAACGGTGAAACTCCCAATTTAAAGTATGACCAAGAATTAATTACTGAAAATTTTGAGTTCTCCAGGATTGAACCAGGTAAATATGTCCTTTGGTGTTTCCTTGATGAGAATAATGATGGGGAATTTAATTTTGGTTCTATTGAACCTATTAATTTTTCTGAAACATTTTCTGTATATCCTGATACGATAAATTTACGTCCGCGTTGGGAGATTACCGATTTGAATTTTAAATTCAGGTAAAAGCAGTTTAGAAAGCGTTGTCCTTTTTATAAATAACTATTCCGTCCTTCACCGTCATACAGTTCAAATTATTTCCAATCATATAAACTATATCAGCATAATCTTGCGTATTGAATACAGCAAAGTCAGCTTTCTTTCCAATTTCTATCGAACCAATATTTTTTTCTCTGCTTAAAGCTTTAGCAGAATTAATTGTTACAGCGCTGATTGTTTCTTCAATTGTCATCTTCATATTTAATACTGCCAAGCTCATTATAAGATTTAGATTTGAGATTGGTGATGAACCGGGATTGAAATCTGTTGCAAGTGCGATAATTGCATTTTGATCGATCATTTTTCTTGCTGGTGCAAATTTATGATTAAGAAAAAATGAAACACCCGGAAGCAGAACTGCCACAATATCAGATTTTGCCAGCCTGGAAATATCATTTTCATTAATCACCTCAAGATGATCTACTGAAACTGCTTTATGCTTGAGTGCAATATCCAATCCACCGATTGTATTGAATTGTTCGGAATGAAGTTTAAGCTTTAAACCATTCTGTTGAGCTGAATGAAAAATCATATTGATCTCTTCAGCAGAAAATGCAGTTGATTCACAAAACCCGTCACAAAATTCAGCAAGCT
>JANWIS010000111.1 GCA_025449775.1 Ignavibacteriaceae bacterium | reverse complement strand
GTGCAGAAATTATTGCTTCTTCAACTTCAGATTCATCTTTCACAAATGTAAGTCCGACCGTCGATCCCTGATCATTCGGTTTGATGATGCATGGATATTCAATTTCGAGTTTTACTTTTTGCTTAATTAATTTCAGATTGAAAGGTTCTGAATTAACGCAGAACCAATCTGCTGTTTTTACACCCGACTGTCTGAAAATTATTTTTGACATCTCTTTGTCCATTGCAAGAGCACTTGCAAGAACTTTAGAGCCTGTATATTTCAATCCTCTTAGTTCAAGTAAAGATTGGATTGTTCCATCTTCTGCCCATTTTCCATGAAGTGCTGAAAAAACAACATCGACATTGTCGAACAAATCAGAGTTTATAACATCAATAAAATTGCGGTTTGATATTTCTGCATAATTTTTTTCAAGAAAAAACTTTTCTTCATCTTTTGGCTGATTTAAACCATAGGCAGGATCAATAATCGTTGTCGGATATTCTAAAGTTCTTAATGCCTGGAGTACACCTTTACCGGACATTTTAGATACTTCTCTTTCCGGAGAATTACCCCCAACTAACAACGCAACTCGTGGTTTTAAATTCATATTAAAAACTTCAATCAGAATTAATCAAAAACATTTCTCGGATCCTGTGTTAATCCATAAGTTTCTTCAGAAAGTTCAACTAACCTGTGAACATCATCAGAAGATAATTCCTGCGGCTTTCCAAGCTGTCTTGCTTTGTAGATAGTTTCAGCAGTGTGTTCAAGCTTTTCCATTTTGAAATAAGCATCGTCAAGATTTTTTCCGAGCGTAAGAGCACCATGATTTTGAAGCAAAAATGCCCAGCCAAAATCTATAAAAGGTTCTAAACTCAATGCAAGATCATTAGTTGATGGTGTTGCATATTTGCACAAATGAACTTTTCCGATTGTCAATATCACTTCAGGGAAATAATGATTTACTAATCCTTCACCCAGTAATGAAAATGCTGTCGCATGAACCGGGTGACAATGAACAACTGCATTTACTTCTTTCCGTTTTGAGTATGCAAAAAGATGAAGCTTGAACTCAGTTGTAATTTTTCCATCACCTTTTAAATGATTACCGCTGAAATCAAACTCTAAAATATCATTTTCAGTTACATCACCTTTACAAATACCAGATCGGGTTATAAGGACTGTATTTTTTTCTGTGATGACAGAAATATTTCCGTCGCTCGCTGCAACAAATCCTTTTTCGTAAACTCTATGACAGATAGAAATCAGTTTTTCAATCTCTGACATTTTCTCTCGAGCTCTTCCATTAACTTCATATTAATTAATCCATCTTCACCGGTAACAGGAGGTGTTTGATTTTTAAGAAAAGATTTCTGAACAGCTTTCATCATAAACAGAAATTTATTTCCGCGTTTCCTAAAACTCTTTTTCGCTTCACCATCAAGATGGATAGTTAGTTTAGAGGGCAATCCTTTTACTCCTATAAAATTTTCTATGCTGATTGCACCATTGTGACCGAGAATTTCTATCCTGTTAAATGCTTTTCTTGTGTTGTAAGAAACATCAAAACTTCCATAGCTGCCGTTTTCAAACTTTACAAGAGCAGAAACAAAATCCTCAACATCATAGTTATAAATAATATTATCCATATAACCATTTATCTCGGTTATTTCGCCGCCAAAAAATCTTAGCAAATCAATCATATGAGAACCAAGATCGCGCAAAGCACCACCACCGCTTAATTCTTTTTTAAATCTGAAATTATCTGACGGCGGAAAATCCAGATTAAATGAAACATTCGCTGAAACAAATTTGCCGATTGTCTGATTCTTAATCAGCTCTTTTGTTTTAATGACGTGAGGATGTAAACGGTGAACAAAATTAACTGCAAGCAGAACATTATTTTTTTTGCAAGCATCTACCATTTCACCGGCTTGTAAACTGGTTAATGCAATGGGTTTTTCGCATAAGATATTTTTTCCCGCTTCAGCAGCTTTGATAACCTGTTCGTGATGCTGTGAATTGACACTTGATACAAACACACAATCGATATCAGATTTCAGAAATTTATTATAATTATCAAAGTAACCGGATGCGCTGGATTTTTCAGCTAACTCTTTTGCCCTGTTAATATTATGACTGAAAAATGACTGGATAGAACTTCTTCTTAAAATTTTTATGGTCGGGATGAAAGTGTGCTCTGCAAATCTTCCGCAGCCGGCAACACCCCATTTTAATTTTTTACCTGCACGTTTTCTTACGTTAACCATCAGATATCAGAAAACTGATTTTAAAAAACTTTGTTGAATAATTTCAGCCGGTCCATTAACAGTGTTATTGGTTTGGAGTTAAGCATAATGTAGAAATGAACACTCGGAACATTTTTGTCCAGCAGTTCACGAACCTGGTCTGAAGCCCATTCCACACCAATATTAATTACATCTTCCGGTTTTGCTTTTTCTATTTCATCTGAAAGTACAGAAGGAATGCTGACATGAAAATCTTTTGGGATTGAATGAAGCTGTGGTTTTGAAGTTAAAATTTTTAAACCGGGTATAATTGGAACATCTATTCCGGCTTCCTTACATTTTTCAAGGTAATCAAAATAATAACGATTGTCATAAAACATTTGTGTAACCAGATAATCAGCACCTGCATCAATTTTCTGTTTGGCAACTTTTATATCAGCTTTAAGATTTGGTGCTTCGAAATGTTTTTCAGGATAACATCCGGCTCCGATACAAAAATTAGTTGGTCTTGCATCGAGCAAAGAATCTTCGAGATAATGTCCTTTGTTCATTTTAACAATTTGCTCAACCAGCTCGAGTGCATTCCTGTTTGCACTTTTACCAACAGGAATCGGTTTTTCGTAACCGCTGTCATCTCCTCTTACTGCAAGAATATTATCTATCTGGAGATAGTTCAGCTCTATCATAAAATCTTCAGTTTCTTCACGTGTAAATCCTTTTACAAGAATATGAGGAACTGCATCAACATTATACTTATTCTGAATGAGTGCACAAATACCGAGTGTTCCCGGTCTTTTCCGTTTTACTCTCTTTTTAATTCCATCAGGAGTTTCCTCATAAATAACTTCTGCAGAATGACTTGTTATATCTATGAACGGCGGTCTGAATTTTATTATGTTATCCAGAACCTGTAAAACATCGCGGATATCTCCGCCTCGTTTTGGAGGGATAAGCTCAAAACTGATCAGCGGTTCTTTGGCTTTTTCTAAGTGTTCTATTACTTTCATCTAATCTCTTAATACTGAATTAATACTTGCAAATATAGACAAAGTTAATAATAATTAAGGATTGATATACTGCCGATTAATCAGGGAGTAATTTTAGCAAAGTATTTTTAGGAACTTTAACAGAATTTTCATCAGTATGGATTTTCATATACTTTCCTTCAAGAAAAAGTTCGGTCATATTATTGTAATGATCGCTGAAAATATTTCCCGATTGCCCTGTGGTTAAAATTAAATAGAACTCATCCGGTTTGGCAAAATCATAGATGAATCGCATCGAAGGACCAAGCTCACAATCAAATGGCTTATGACGAAAAAGAGGAAATTCTTCGATACTTTCTGAAAACGAATATTCTGTATTGAAAATTGTTGTGCCGTCACCGCTGATTTCATAAGGACCAATATCAATTATTCCGTCCAGGAAACCGGAAGTCCCGCTAAACGGATGCTTAAAAGTTACAGTATGCAATCTTCCCCATTGCCAGTCACCCACATTTTTACTGATTCTTTTTTCAATTTCATCAAGTGCTTCTGCTAAACTCTTTCTTATAATATCATCTCTTGTTTCAACTTCATTTGTTTCAGAATTATCAAACCAGGGTGAGAAAGGTTTTTCCAAAAGTTCAGGAACATTCCTGTATGGCACATTTGCTAAAAAAACGTACTGGTTGAAAAGATCTTCTCCCATCTCGTCCATATAAATATTTTTCATCAGCTTATCGAAACAGGAAAGAAAAATTGCTGGTGCATGACTGTACTTATCCATTTTAAAATTCCATTGACGCAAAAGCTGAAGTGATTCTTCAAGGTTTTTATCCTTTACTTCAACATTTTCAAATGCAGAAAGTATAAATGGTAAAATTATTTTCGCATAAGATGAATAAATATCAACGTGGTAATCCATGTAATCAGTAACGGAGTGATTACTTTTTGATTTCAGCAACTCGGTTATTCTTTCAATCCGGGATGATGGTTCCCAAAGATTTGAAATATGATATTTGAAATTATTGCTCACTTTATTATTTGCCGTTGCAATAAAATTTGATCCGGGATTAAAAATATTTGGCAATTCACCAGATGGAACAAAGCCTTTCCAATCGCTTTTACCGGACGAGCCATCGAATACAAAAGTTGTGGCATTTCCGGTTCTGATTGGAATTGCACCACCGAAGACGTAACCAATGTTGCCTTCCTTATCAGAATAAACAAAATTTTGTCCGGGAATTTTAAACTTGCTGACTGCTGATTTAAATTCTTTCCAGTTTTTTGCTCTATTAAGATTTAAGAATGCATCCATTTCATCACTGAAATCATTTCCGAGCCATCGCATACTTATTGTGGGATAAGATGATTCTTCCTTGTTGAAAACAAAATTGTACGGATGAATACCGGAAATTATCGGCCCTCTTTGCGTACTTTTTATTTCAATCGGAACTCCGCCCGAGTTTCTTACTTTAATTGTGTCTTCGATGATCTGCATATCAATCCATTTATCATCGAGCAAATATTTAGTCCGGGATGAATCGAGCGTTTCAAAATAAAAATCAGTTTCATCAGTCATTATAGAAGTAAGTGTCCAGGAAATATTATTATTCTTTCCAATCACAATTCCCGGAACACCCGGTAAAGTTACTCCGGCTGCATTCCAGTTAGGTGAATTAATTACTGCAGCGTACCAGATTCCCGGGGCTCTGTATGCAAGATGAGGATCGTTGGCAATTATCGGTTTTCCTGAAGCAGACATTTTTGAGTTAACAACCCAGTTGTTCGAACCGAGATGAGTGCCGGTCATTCCAATAAATTTTCTGAAAGCTTTATCTGTTTCGATGAAGCTATTATTTATCTGCGCAATTTTTTTTATTTCAGAGGGAATGATTGTCGGTGCGTTTTCAGGAAATCCAGGGAGAATTTCTTTTACTTTTTCCTCACCAAGCTTCTGAACAAGTTCCGTAAAAGTTAAATCTGTCCACCATCCCAAATTCAGTTCCCATGCCATCATTCTAATTATTATAATGCAGTGTTCAGGTTTCCATTCCTCCGGCTGATAACCAAGCACATCGAACTCAAATGTGTATTTGTTTTTCTTTTCTTCTAAATAAAAATTAACTCCACGAGAATAAGCTTCGAGAAGCTTTAGTCCTTCAGGATTCATTCTCTCTTTAATCATCGTCGCAGTTCTGTAGATTCCAACAGTCCTGAACATTCTGTCGAAAGGTACCGTTTCAACTCCGAATATTTCGCTCAATCTTCCTTCACCAGCTCGTCTCATTAGATCCATCGAGAACATTCTTTCTCTTGAATGAAGATAACCAAGAGCAAATGCAGCATCTTCATCACTTTCTGCATAAACGTAAGGAACAGCAAGACTGTCGAAATAAATTTGTACTTCGGATTTAAGAAGGGATGTTTTTAATTCCCCTTCATAAACTGGGAGTGATTCGGTAAGAGAATTGTAGAGAATATAGCCGCCGACTAAAAAAATTATTATCAGTGAAGCAAGTATTCCGATTGTAACTTTAAGCCAGGTACGCATTTATTGAATGAAAATTTATTGAGCGTAAATATAACCAATATTAATTTCGATTGAGGAGAATAAATAGAAGGTTGTTGTTAGAAAAGTCTTCCGAAGTTTTGTTGAATCTTCCGGGTGTTCTTTCAGCTGTTTATTTTTTTTCTCCCTTCCAGATTTCACCTTCAGGTTGCTTTGGTGCAGCAGGTGTAGTTCCTTGAAAACTTAAAATATAACTTGCAACTTCCTGCATTTGCTTTGGATTAAGAACGGTCTGCCAGCTAATCATACCCTTTTCAGGAACTCCGTACTTGATGCTTTTAAAAATATTTTTTATTCCTCCTCCGTAAATCCAGTATTCATCAGTAAAGTTTGGACCAACAGAACCACCACCATCACCTAAATGACAAGCAATACAATTTGAGTCGTAAATATATTTGCCCGATTTTAAAGAAATGGAATCTGTTTTTAAAGTAACAGTTTCTTCATTTATTGAAGAATCATCTTTGTTCAATGATGAGTCTTCTGAATTTCCATTATCTTTCTTCGATTCGCTTGTTCCAAAATCGTAGAAGTAAAGTACAACGGTCATTAAGACGATTAAATAAACCAGCTTGAAAACCCATGATGGAATTTTGCTGGTGAGATTTTTTATAGTGTTAAATTTATTATGGGATTTTGTCTCTGATTTTTTTTTCTTCCCTTCAAAATAAATTATACTTAACAATGCAATAATGATAATGAACATCAGAATTACTATAACAATATTATAATAGTTGTGAGGGAAATCTGATTCGCCGGCTGCTAAGATTTGCAGGGAAAATGAAAGAAGAAGAATCAACAAATTAATTTTACTAAACATTTGTTCCCCTTAATAATTTCAAAGTACTAATTACCCTTTCAGAAAATTCATTAATATTTTTTGAAGATCGAATTCAATTATTTATATCTGTTTAAAATAACCATATTAAATAAAATTTACGGAGTTGTATTGATTGAATTGTCTGCTTCAGAAAAATTTTTCATCAAAACTGATTGCATAATCCTTGCACTCATAGCTGTGGTGGTTACAACTCAGAATAATTCTTGTGCTGCTTTCTTCATTAATTTTTCAGGAATTATAGGTTACACTACATTCAGTTAAAGTCCTGATATGGTAATACGAAATAAAAATATAATTATATCACATTTTATTTGTTATAAATGATGTACCGAGATTAACACCCAAAGTAATTTCATCCTGTATAAAAGAAACAGTTGGGATTAAAAACAAAATAACGGCAGGTGATGTTTTAAACACTAAACTAAACCCGATAGCCCAAGCCAGATCACCATCACTTTTATTTATGCTAGTGGTCTCAACATCAGCAATGATATAACCAAAGGAAATAAGATATTGCAAACTCAATCTATCTGATATACTTGCATTTAGATAAGCATTTAAAGAAGGAAGAAGTACTTCCCCATTAAAATTTTCGTTGATTACAGTTTTCTCATTGTTGATATAGTAATAGGATGTTTTATCATAAGATTGAAATGCATAAGAGAATCCAAGTCCCATCCCAAAAAGAGTAGTATCAGCGTTGTCTCTTAAAAAAATTAAATTAAATGATAACTGGAGTGTGTTCCAGTTCAAAGTCAAATATTCTGTTTGCTCATTTAACCTGGAATTTCCATAACCAATCCCAAAATCGATAATACCTTTGTATGAATAACTCAATCCTCCATTCCAACCTGAAGCAAAATCGCTATGAGAATAATTCCCTAAGAGGAACAATCCATTTTCACCCCTATTCAACAATTCACTTTGCGAATGACAATAACAACTAAATAAAAAGAATAATATTTGTCCCTGTAAGTATTTCAATAAATTATCTTAACACTAAGGTTTCAAATATTAGGTTTAATAACCATAAGAATTACGGCTACCCACGGAGTGATTGTCGCAAATGTTCCCCAGATATCCCATTGTTTTGCTAAATACTGATATTCTTCCCAGCTGAAATTGGATTCATCTTTTGCAAGTGCAACAATTTTTTTCTGAAGTGGAGATACTTTGAACATAAAAGTAGCTCCTGAAAATGCATAAAGAATAATCGACCAGAAAATCCATCCGGTTTCAACTAATGGAAATCCTCCATGCATCGCTCCTCCAAGCCCAAAAATTAATAAAAGAACTACACCTGGCATTGTAAAAAATTTATCTGCCCTGATTATTCCCTCCCAAGTATTAAGAATAAGCAATCTTTCTTTTGTTTTTTCTGCCTGAGATTTCCAGAACGGTGCAATAGTAATGTTACCAAGAAAAATGATAACAGCAATTACATGAATTAAAACCAGAATAAGATAAACCATTTTCCCTCCTAAATTCACTTTCTTAATTTATCTAAAATAAATATAGTGAAACTAATAGAACAAAAAACCCCGAACGCAAAGCGATCGGGGTTGAAATAAAACTGGCGACTACCTACTCTCCCACACACCTGCGCATGCAGTACCATCGGCGTACTGGGTCTTAACTTCTCTGTTCGGAAAGGGAAGAGGTGTATCACCCAGGCTATAGTCACCAAAATCAATAAAAAAGAAGATTGAAAGAGCTGAACCTGATATAGAGAACTACTAACATAACCTGTTTATAAAAATAAATGGTTAAGTCTCACGACTTATTAGTACTGCTCGGCTAAATACATTACTGTACTTACACCTGCAGCCTATTGACCTCGTAATCTCCGAGGAGTCTTAAGTTCCTTACGGAAGGGATACCCAATCTTGAAGCGTGCTTCGCGCTTAGATGCTTTCAGCGCTTATCACAACCGTACATAGCTACCCAACAATGCCACTGGCGTGACAATTGGCACACTAGAGGTACGTTCGTTTCGGTCCTCTCGTACTAGAAACGACCCTTCTCAAGTATCCTGCGCCCGCATAGGATAGGGACCGAACTGTCTCACGACGTTCTGAACCCAGCTCACGTACCGCTTTAATTGGCGAACAGCCAAACCCTTGGGACCTTCTTCAGCCCCAGGATGCGATGAGCCGACATCGAGGTGCCAAACCTTACCGTCGATATGAACTCT
>JANWIS010000110.1 GCA_025449775.1 Ignavibacteriaceae bacterium | reverse complement strand
TAGTATTTAATCTTCTTACCCCTTCTCCTAAAATTAGTGCAATAAACAATATAATGTATGATATTATACTATACTTACCTCTTCCTTCAGGTCCAAGATATCTAGTCACCATTACATTGTTTAAAAAAGCTATTATTGTTATAACAATACTTGTAAATCCGGTAAGCCAAAAATCTTTAATAAAACCCATAGATTTCAAGTTAAGGTTAAATAAACTATAAGCAGAAAATTATTTTCTATATGATTACAATTCATAATAATCTTTAACAGATTTTTAAATTGTATTTTCAATAATTGGTAAAATAGAGAAAGATTTTGAGGAATGAATTGAAGACTTTTTAAGATTATTCAACTTTCCTCACCCTATAAATAAATGATCTTGAAAGGAAAATATTATTAGATTTGATTAACATGTATTTCGTTTTCAACAATCTCTTCGTGAAAGGTACTCTAAAATAAGTACCAATATAAGCCTCAATCTTAAATTTTGTAAAACTCATCAATCTTTCCATTATTTGATGCGTGAAAGCAGAAATATGACCTTCAGTATCAGCTTGTTTAAATAAGTTGCCTATAATTTCATTCCAGGAATAGACATTAGGAACACTTAATATTAGTCTCCCGGTATCTTTAAGAACTCTGTAAATTTCATTTAACATAATAGTTGGAGATTCTACATGCTCCATAATTTCCAAAGCAAATACATAATCGAATTTTGCATTTTCAAAAGGTAAATTTTGAGAAGCATCTGCAACAAAAAATTTATCCGGATTAAAATCTTTTATCTTATGAAAAACTGATGAGGAAATATCGACTCCATAATAATCTGCCTGAACATTTTTTTTCACAAGTAATTCTTTTAATGTAGCATACTTGCATCCTATATCTAAAATCTTTTCTCCTGAATTAATAGTAACTAAATCGATTGCTCTATTGTAACGAATAATTGATTCAGGATCAGTGTCAGGATATTCGATTTCTTTATGATTGTAGAATTGTTCTTTTGTAACCAATTTAATGTTATCCTCGAGACAACTTTGATATTTACTTATTCAAATTTAATTGTTGCTTAAAAAAAGAGCTGGTAAAATCATCTAAATTAATTTTATTAATATACTTTTCTACCAACTAATTTTTCTAAAATCGGAATGACTACCAAAAGAAATATTGCACCGATTGTCCAAGCAGGTGATCTAACTACGAAGACAAAAAATGACAGGGATATCACAATATAAAAATGTGTAAGAATAACTAAATCACTAAATCTTCCGTACTCACGAAACTTAAACCAATACAATGTGGATAATAAGCCTAATAAAAAAGGAACAATGAAAATACCTACAAAACCAAAATCATTATATAATTCTCTTAAATAAGTTCCGGTGTTAGACCAATTGGGAATAAAATAACCAGGTGGCAGAAATTTAGGTTGTTTGACTAAATCAAATTTTGCTAATGCACTGTAAAGAGTAAAAAAAGTATTACTTCCAAAACTCTCTCTTTCTTTATCCTTTTCAAGAAATTGATTCAATACTCCAACATGTGATGCTCCATAAAAATAAATTGAAGGAGAAATAAAAGCTTTCCCTTTAAAAGTTGATAAAGAACTACTCGTTCCCTTGAATGTATCGGTAGCTTGACGAACAGTTTTAATGAAAGCAGCACCAATACCTACCAGAGAAAGTAAAATCAACATAACAACCGCTACTTTGAATCTACTTCTTACAGGGTGTTCACTTTTCTTGAATATCTGTTTGAATAAAAAAAAGCTGATTATGAACTCTGCAAAGCCGAAAAGGATACCAGCTCTTGAAAGGTTTGCTAACTCCTTCAAAATAAGTGCAATCATCGGAAGGATGGTTGCTATGGTTAGTTTGTTTTTATATGCTGTGTAAATTCCAGAAAGAAATAAAGCCGGATAAATTATAAGCCATATATATGGAACTACACCTTCTAAATCACCACTAGTTCTAGTTTTGTAAACATGGTACGCATTTATAAAAACATTTATTATTGTACCATATTCATCCAATAAAACACTCCAATGTTGTAATGCACTTAATATTCCTATTATGGAGAAAACATAAATCGAATATTTTAAAATTCTTCCCCCATCTTTAAATAGTAAAGCTTGTTCCGGATCTACGCTAGTTGAATTAAACTGCTTACTTTTAACTGAAAATACCGTTAGCGACCCAAGAAGTAGTGAAAGAAATGCTCCTATAATAACAAGCCAGGTGTAAATAGAAAGTGTAACAAAATAAATTAATCTCAACTCGTATAAATAGAGTACTGTTGTCCAAACAACAGAATATATTGCTACATGATTAAACCATGTACCAAACATCTTGTAACTGATTAGTATTGTTGAGAACCCAACTAATAGAATAATAAAAATTAGCATTGGTGATTACATCTTCATCTTATAAAAATTTATTAACGAGGTACTAATGTTTTTCCCCATTTGCTCAATTGTATTTGTTGATTTTTCTAATTTATTAAAACCAGACAACCAAAAAATTACTGGCAAATGTACAAATAACCCTAAAAAAAAGAATAGGAGAATGATAAAAGCTTTTTTAGGTGAATGCTTAAGTTGCGGTGGAACTGCTTTATCAACGATTAATAAGTTTGGTACACTTTTTTGCTCTTCAACCAAAGCTTGCTCATACATGGGCAGAACAAATTCTAAAATTTTTGTTTGTATCTCAACATCTCTGAAAGCTCGATAATAATTAATTGCAACATCTGGTAGCTTGCTGAAAGGATATAAAACATTTGAGGGATAAGATAATTGTGATTTGTCTTTTAATTCCTGGATTCTCCTTTTCATAATTTCTGCTTGAGTATTAGCTGACTTATACATTGGGGAATCTTCACCGTATTCTATTTTATACATTTCTGCCGTCACTTCATATTGAGCAAATAAAGCTTCTAATTCAGCAGCTGCTTTAACAGAAACTTCTAGTTGTTCCGGTACAGCAACTATTCCATATTTTTTTTGAAAAATATAAAATGAATCTTCTGCAGCTTTTAAATCAGCAATATTCTTGGCATATCTTTTTTCAACAAATATTCTGTTGTTTCTTGCTTGTTCTATATTTAATTCAATGTGAATACTATCAGCAAGTTGTACAAAATAGTTTGCAATCTCAGCGCTTAATTTTGGAGCTTCATTTATTACACTAACTTCAATGAGTCCATTTTCTGTAGGCTCGAAGATAACATCACCAATAAAAGCTTTTAATGTTTTATCCATATTGTTGTCATCAATTCCATAATAATCCATCAAATTAAATTTGTTTACAACCGTTGACAGAGCTGTTCTGCTGCTTAATATTCCAAAGACTAAATCAATTGAAGGATTAGTACCGCCCATTAATTGAGATCCAATCGAGAGGATATCCCCAGAGAGCAAAGTTCCGATACCACCCATTCCTTGTTCGTTATTGGTAGACACCATTACAATTGAGGTCGCTTTAAATTGTTCAGGTATTAATAATGAATAGACTGTTGCAAGTGTAGTAATGATCAGTAAGTTGATAAAAAGAAGTTTTTTCCACTTATAAAGTATACTTAAGTAATCACTGAATTTAGGTTTTGTTAGAGGTGTTTCCATTAAATATCCATTTCAAAAGATGTAAATATTATCATGAATAAGGGATTTTTGAGGAGAAATTTCTGATGAAAATATTAAATAAAAAAGCTTTTTGATATTCGTACAATTTTTTATATTTTTAGGCCAAGAAAATTAAGAGTAATAATAGGGTTTTACAATTATAGATATTTTGCTACAGTAATAAAAAATAATTTCTCAGAACTTTTATTACCAGAGTAGCAGATTTACGCCGATTTTAGGGACTTCTCTGGTCGGCTTTTTTATTTTTAAAGGAACAAAATACGGAGGTAGTATTTCTAAAGGCTTGATACTATACTAATTTTAGCGACATCCATAAACTAAAAGAAAGGAAAGCAGAGATGAAGGAAATAATAGCAAAAATAGATAACCCTCTGTCAGAGTTGATTAGCGATGAAATCTTTGAACTGTTAGAGTCTCACGGACTTATAGATGATAAAGCAGTTCGAGATTATCAGATAAGAAAAAAATTTAAAAATCTGAGGGCAAGTAAGATAAGTGCTGGTGATGCTATTGATTCAATTCGTGAGGAATATCCGTATCTTCAGTTTGACACGATAAGGAAAATTGTTTACCAGATTAGTAAATAGCAAATACTTGACAAATAACACTTATCAATTTATATTTCCAATTGACTCTTTCAATGGGTTCTCCCCTGCCCTTTGAAGTATCAGAGTCGAGCCCAGTGGTCCCCCATCGCTGGGCTTTTATATTATTCTCGGAGTTGAAATGACAAAAAAAATAAAAAAGCGACAAATAAAACAGACTAAAAAATCTTCTATCTCTCCATTTACAATTTACTGGGAGAAAAAAAATTATTTGTTGCTTATCCTTGGACTGGTAATCACCATTATTGGATTTTTCTTTATGACAATTGGTCCATGGAACAGTTTTTCCTCTCTGGTTATTTCACCTATAATATTATTCATTGCTTATATAATTATCTTTCCACTCTCAATTTTTTACAGGAGAAAAGAAAAGAGAGAACAATCTCAGGATTCCGGCATTGATTCTGGCCAAAGTTAAAGGAAATCTGGTTTCAACTCAAAAAAATTCTTACCTTATTGGGCATAAATTATTACTTGTTCACCCGATTGATTTAAACAACAACTACATTGGGATAAATGATGTAGTGGCTATTGATGTTGTTGATGCTGGCATTGGTGATACAGTACTGCTTGTCCAGGAAGGTAAAGCCGTTCAACAAATTCTCGGACATAAAAACTCACCAGTCCATTCGATTGTTGTAGCTGTTGTCGATTCAATTGAAGTGAACAGCAGTCACACTTCCAAAAAATAGAGTTTCATAAAATTGAGCAAGTTAAATTTTGATCAACTAACTGATCTGTTTCTTCTGCTTTCTGTTGATGGCATTGGGCCTGGTAAAATCCGTAACCTGCTTGCAAAATTTAAAACCACAAAAAATATTCTTGCTTCCGATACTCAATCCTTAATGACTGTTGATGGTATAAGTACAAATCTTGCAAAGCGATTAAGAAAAGCAGTGCAAGACAAAGGAAATATTGAAAAATTCACAGAATCAGAATTAAAGAATTTAGAAAAAATTGGAGGCAGAATAATAAGCGTTTGGGATAATGAATATCCTCAGCTGCTTAAAAAAATTTATGATCCTCCTCTTCTTTTTTACATACTTGGTCAGTTAACTGAAAGTGACCAATTTTCAATTGCAATTGTTGGTACACGTCAGCCAACTAATTATGGAAAAATACAGACCGAAAAAATATCAATGGAACTTGCAAGTCAGGGTATTTCAATCGTCAGTGGAATGGCAAGAGGAATTGATTCAATCGCACATAATTCTGCTATCAAATCCGGTGGAAGAACTATTTCAATTGTTGGTACAGGTTTAGACGTAATATATCCGCCTGAAAATAAAAAACTTTTTGAAAAAATTAGTGATACAGGTGCTGTAATCAGTGAATTTTCTCTCGGTACAAAACCAGACGCACAAAATTTTCCGAGAAGAAATAGAATCATCTCAGGCTTGAGTTTAGGGGTTGTTATAATTGAAACGGGAATATCCGGAGGTGCAATGCAAACGGCTGCATTTGCTATTGATCAGGACCGAGAAGTATTTGCTCTTCCCGGAAATGTTGGTGTTAGGCAATCGGATGGCACAAATCTTTTGATTCAAAAATCGGAAGCAAAATTAACAAGATCAGCCGAAGATATAATTCTTGAACTTGAACTAAAACTCAAACCCGTACTCGGAAAAAATATTCCAAAGCAGCAGATCGATCTAAACCTATTTGAAGAAAAAATAATTAATGTTCTTAATTCGGAACCATTGCATATAGACAAAATTGCTTCACTTACAAATATGTCAACTTCTGATTGTCTCGTGAATTTATTATCTCTTGAGTTTAAAGGATTGATAAAACAGTTACCGGGGAAAAATTTTGCAGTACTTTAAAGAGAAATTTAAATATTGAATTTTAAGGAAGACCTCACAATCATATTTCAATTTTATAATTTCGGTATGATGTCAATCATACTTTTTCTTTCCCTTCCACAAAAACTTTAATTGTTCCTTAATATTCTTTTCCTGTCCATTCACCGTTGGAAAATAAAATTGTTTTCCTTCCATCTCTTCAGGAAAATATTTTTCGATAAGAAAATTATTTTCATGATCATGGGGATATTTATATTTTCCACCAAATCCAAGCTCTTCCATTAGTTTAGTAGGTGCATTACGAAGATGAAAAGGAACCGGATAAGCCGGTTGTGATTTTATTTCCTGTTCAGCTTTTGAAATTCCTTTATACGAAGCGTTGCTCTTGGGAGATGAAGCAAGATAAGTTGTACATTGTGCCAGAACAATTCTTGCTTCCGGCATTCCGATTTTATCAACAGCTCCAAAAGCAGCTTCAGCCAAAACCAATCCATTTGGTGATGCATTACCAACATCTTCAGAAGCAAGAACAATTAATCTTCTTGCAATAAAAAGAGGATCTTCACCGCCTTGAAGCATTCTAACAAGCCAGTATAATGCTGCATCAGGATCACTGCCACGAACACTCTTTATAAATGCCGAGATCAGATTGTAATGTTCTTCTCCACCTTTATCATAAATAATATTTTTCTTCTGAATAATATTATCCAGCACTTCTTTAGTAATTGAAATTTTTTCTCCACTTAAATTCTGAACAACAGAGGATTCAAAAATGTTCAGCATTATCCTTGCATCACCGCCTGATAAGTAGAGCAAATAATCTTCATCTGCTAATTCTATATCCAGCTTGGAAATAAACTCATCTTTAGAAATTGCATTGTTTAGAATTTTCTGTAGATCATTTTTGGAGAGTTCATTCAAAACATAAACTCTTGCTCTCGATCGGAGTGCCGGGATTACTTCGAAAGAAGGGTTTTCCGTTGTTGCACCTATTAAAATTATTAATCCTGTTTCAACCGGATGAAGCAGTGCATCCTGCTGTGCTTTATTGAAGCGATGTATTTCATCTATAAAAAGTATTGTACGCAAGTCGATAGATTTATTGTGTTCAGCAATTTGAATAATATTTCTTACTTCTTTTACACCTGCTGATACGGCGCTAATCTGGTAAAATTTTGACTGAGTGGATTCGGATATTATTTGTGCAAGAGTTGTTTTTCCTGAACCGGGAGGACCCCAAAGAATGAAAGAACTAATATTAAGTTTTTCAATCATTTGCCTGATCGGTTTACCATCTCCAACGAGATGTTCCTGTCCATAAAATTCAGTTAATGATTTTGGTCTTACTCTGTCGGCAAGTGGAACTGAAGGAATATTTAGATTTATTTCATTTTTCTTCGACTTCAATTACAGTTTCACCTTCCCGCTTCATATTATATTTTTCCCTGGCTACCTGTTCGATCTTGGCAGGAATTTTTTTCTGCAGTGAGTCAATTTCTGATTTAAGACGATCATTCTCTGACTTAATTTTCTCAAACTCTACCTTCATCGAATCAACTTCACTTTTCAAGCTGTAATATTTAAAAGCTCCTTGTTCATTAAAAAGTATATAAAGAATACCAATAACAACTATTGAAATGAAAACATAAAAAATAATTTTTTTGTTTTCCAACTTCATTAAAGAGCCTGCTGTATAATTCTTTTAATTAATTCCTCGAATGAAATTCCAACAGCTTTTGCAGCCTTCGGAACAAGGCTTAATGATGTCATCCCGGGAAGAGTATTTACTTCGAGACAAAAAAGCTCGTTATCACTATCCATTCTGAAATCAATTCTCGAATATCCTTCACATCCGATAGAATGAAAAGCAATTAACGATTGCTGCTGAGCTTTTTTTGCAACTTCATCAGGAATATTTGCCGGGACAATATATTCACTCAACCCTGAAGTATATTTACTTTTATAATCATACAAACCACTTTGGGGAACTATCTCAAGAACAGGTAAAGCTTCATTAATTAATACCGCTACAGTCAGTTCTCTTCCGGGAATATATTTTTCGATCAATGCTTTTGAAGAATATTTTTGTGCAGAAATTATTGCTTCTTCAACTTCAGATTCATCTTTCACAAATGTAAGTCCGACCGTCGATCCCTGATCATTCGGTTTGATGATGCATGGATATTCAATTTCGAGTTTTACTTTTTGCTTAAT
>JANWIS010000109.1 GCA_025449775.1 Ignavibacteriaceae bacterium | reverse complement strand
GAACAGACTTATATTCTGTTGATGAACCCACCTTCTCAACTGATTCAGGTGCAACAACTCTTAAAACTGATGTTTATGCATGGAATTTCATGCTTGTATTTTCAATGTCACCGATCAGCAATCTTGAAGTAAATGTGGGAACCGGAGTTGCATTTAATACAGTAAATAATTCTGCCTTTGGGAACGAATCTACTTCTACTGATGGTGGATCTTCTTTTATGATTTCATCCGGATATTACTTTCCAGTTTCAAGAGATTTAAGTGTTGGAGCAGAACTTCGTTGGATGCATATACCTAAATACAGTGATCAAACTATCTCCCTTCAATTATCTCTAGCTTATACATTTTTAAAGTATTAGATTCATCAGTAAAATAATTTATTAAGAATTTATAATTATCAACTAACAAGACTTTACTTTAAAGGAGTAATTATGAAATCGTTGATTTCACTTTTAATATTTACAGCATTAGTTATCTTTTTTACAGCCAGTTGTTCAACTATATCAGTTAACCAGGATTACGATCCCGAATATGATTTTTCAAAACTTAAAACATTCGGATTCATCCCTCTTTCCAAAGAAGCAGGAATTGATCAGCTTAGTGCAGACAAATTAGGTGCTGCAATAAAAAATGAATTAACAGCAATGGGTTACACAATTTCAGATAAGGCGGATTTCGGAATTGCATTACTTTTTAGTTCTAAGACAAAAACTAATGTTCAATCTTATGGTTACGGATACGGTTATGGATATTATGGCAGAGGATATGGTGGAATGGGTGGAGTTGATGTAACTCAATATGATGAAGGCACATTAATAATTGATTTTGTTGATATGGCTGAACAAAAATTAATTTGGCGAGGAATAGGTTCGGGTACAATGAGTCAGTCTCCAACAGTTGAAGAACGTACTGCAAATATCAATAATGCAGTCGCTCAGATCCTGGCTCAATTTCCTCCTGAAAAATATTAGAATAATTATTTACTTGTTGACAGAAAGGAATAAGTATATATGAGTACCTTATTTAAAATAACTTTTTTACTAATAATTTTTTCTTTATTAACATCACCGTATGCTTTAAGCCAGTCACCATCTGAATTTATAAAGACTGGTTTTACAAATTATCGCAATGGTGATTATAAAAGTGCAATCAAAAGTTTTGATGATGCACTACAGGGTTACAATTCCTCGACCACAGCGCCTATGACAACTGATTCAAAGAAAGACTATGTTACTGAAAATAACGAGTCGAATGTTGTAATTAATGAAAAACAGTACACCGAAACATCTGAAAAATCTTATACTGAAGTCTCACAAAAAGAGAAAATTGATGCTGAGACCAAAAAATATATTTCAGCCCCGCTTGAATATATGGGTGATGAACCCGCGAAAGTATATTTATACAGAGGAAGAACGTATCTTCAGCTTGGAAATAAGGAAGCTGCATTAAATGATTTTGACAAAGCGATTAGTTTAGATCCTGAATTGTCCGATGCAATGTTCAGAAGAGCACTTGCAAATACTAATGTTGATCCAGATAAAGCTTGTCCGGATTTAGTAGCTGCAATTAAACGCGGTCATCAATCTGCGAAGGAATTATACGATCTGATTTGTAAATAGATAATGGTTGATAGGTTTTGTTATAATTTGCGGAGAGAGAGAGATTCTCAGCCAGAGGCTGATGAGCCTTTGGCTCAGAACTCCTCGGTTTTAGTGTTTAAAATTTCATCCAATATTTTTCTACCGGCACCTGATTTCAAAAACAATTCTCTTTTTCTTGCATCGGTTTTATCTTTAATATCTTCTTTATAAATAAGCACCCAGGGTATCCCTCCTTTAGTGAAATTTACTTTTCCATTGTTGTGTTGATTTAGTCGCAGGTTGATATTTGAGGTGAATCCGGTATATCGTTTATTAAGTTTTTTACTAAACAAAACATAAACGACAAACATAAATAAACAGATAGGAATAGTTAGATATTATTTTTGCGGAGAGAGAGAGATTCGAACTCTCGGTACCAGTTTACCCAGTACGACGGTTTAGCAAACCGTTGCCTTCAGCCACTCGGCCATCTCTCCGATTTGGTTTCATTTCTGGAAACGCTAAATTATTTCCCGCTTTGATGACACAAATATATTCTTTTTTTAATCATTAAAACAGGAAACTGTAGCTGATTGAAAAATTTCTTCCCGGCATAGGAGCAAATTCCTTAATTGCTGAAAGATGATCCCTGTAATTTTGATTTAAAATATTAGTTGCTTTAATATCAATTGAATGTATAAAATTTCCGGTGATGAATTTTAGCCCGGTATATAAATCTAAGACTCCATAGCCTGAAGTAGTGGTTTCATTATCTGCAACTCTATCTTGTTCAGTAGCTATCTTCCAATTAAATCCAAACCAATAATAATCTCTTACAAATCTTGTTTCGAAGGCAAATCGCAAAGGCGGAATTAAAGGAAGGTTATCTGAAGTTTCAAGATTTTTCCCTCGTACGTAATCACTCATTAGACTGATTATCAATCCGGGTAAAAATTCATATCCTGTTTTGAATTCAAATCCATAAAGTTCAGCGTCATCCTGTGTATAGAAGAATACTGGAAATCCTGTTGAATCGTTAAAACCTGTTTCGTTTTCTTCATTGTAGAATAATGAGGAAGGTTCACGATATATGTAATTGAATATTCTATTATAGTATAAATTTCCCTCCAATGTTAGATTGTAAGTTGTATATCTGATTCCGAGATCACCCCCAATATTATTTTCTTTGTCAAGATTCCTGTCACCAATATCAAATGTATTTGTCGCGGCATGTATTGCATACGATGAAAGTTCTTCAACAGTCGGCGCACGGAAAGCATTTGACAGGTTTACAAAAACTCCGGCTTCATCTACAAAATAATAAACTAACCCAATTGATCCTGAAAAAGAGTTAAAACTTTTTTGTGTAGGTGTGAACAAAGAATCGTACAGTATTGTCTGCGGAATGTCAACTCTGTTGTTTTCAAATCTGCCTCCAAGGTTTAAACTTATTTTACCAAGAGAAATCTGTTCTAACAAATAAGCTGCTATACTTTTGTAATCTGCATTCGGAGTTAATGCTTCTTCGCCTTCTACCTTATAATTCTGATTTAGTAACCACAAACCAAAAGTACCGTTTAAATTTTCCATGTTATCTATTTTTCCTTGCCCGAATGAGAAATCCCCGCTAAAAGTATTCAGTAAAAAACTCGAACCGATCGTACCTGCTTCTAATTCTATTTCATCGTGCTGATAATTCTTATAGCCGCCTTTGAGGCTAAACGAATTAATGAAAGTGTTTAAGTCTTCCATTTCTGCCAGTACTCTATACTCTTGTTTTTGGAGATCGATTGCAACAGGTCCTTCTCCACCGACTTCATTCTGATCAAATGGAATTCCATATTGAGTATCATAATTGTTAATCGATGCACCAATAACTCCCCAAACCGGATGAAAAGCAACACCGAATTTAAAACCTTCTGATTCGTAATCAGAATTAACTACTCTTAAACCAGAAGGCACTTTGTAGTCATTCGTTTTCTTCTTGAAAAAATCTCCGTGTAAAGAAAGCTTATCAATCCCGTAGCCAAGATGAATTCTCCCAAGCTTCTCATCATTAACCGAACCAAACTCCAGTTTTGCCTCGCCAAGAACTTCTTGAGGAACTGTTCTCGGGATTATCTCCGTTATAATATTAACCACACCACCTATAGCATTACTGCCGTATAAAAGCGAAGCCGGTCCGCGAAGAACTTCAATCTTTTCAGGCGAAGAACCATCCTCAGAAATTGCATGATCAATTGCTGTATTGGAAAGATCACCCGTTCGTAAACCGTCTTCAAGAATTAAAATTCTATTGCTGCTCAATCCTCTTATTATAGGTTTGGATGTTGCAATTCCATTTGACTGCATTGCAATTCCAGGTTGGTAATCAATTGTTTGGGCAATAGTAGAGTTTCTTTTTATTCGAAGATCGAGATTAGAAAGAATAATATTCGGTTTCGAAATTTCTTTCGGATTTATTTCGAGAGGATTACCGGTGATTACGACTTCATCTAATGTTAAAGATTCTTCTTCCAGAAGTGTTTCTAATTGTTCTGCCTTATCTGAAGGAACTACAATATTTATAATAACTGTTTTATGACCTATATACGAAATTTTTAATTTGTAGTTACCGGATGGAATATTTTCCAGTTCGAATTTTCCATTACCATCTGTTATAGTGCCTGATTTCAATTCTTCAATTAGCACATTGACTCCTACAAGTGGTTCGTTATCAATTTTGTCTAAAACTTTCCCCTTTATAACATTAACCGGCTGTGCACTAATTCCGAATAATGGAATAAAAAATATCAGAATAAAAAGACCAGAGTCTTTCATAATAAATCTCCTAAGTTAAATTTTTTATTTATGAACGATAAAAAAACTTAGGAGTGTTTTGGTGGAGCTCGTAATAAGTTGGTTTGAAAATAATCAGAACTGATATTTCCCTTTGTTTCAGGGAATTGATACGTAGTACAATCTCGATTTGTTAAATGAAGACAGGTAAATGGTTTTATTATTGCAGTCTGTATAAATGAAAAGGATTGATGAATTATACACTCATCAAACTTTCCATTTAGGAAGAGAGAGTGATCATTGTTTGTTTTAGTTTCATTGTCGAATGTTTCAGAGAAATTGAAATCATAGTTATGATAATGGAAAACGCCGAAGATAAAAGTAAATAGATAACAGATCAGAATCACTGTGGATAGCAGATGTTTAAATATCTTCAATCGCTGATGCATAATTAAATATTAAAATCTCATTATTATTTTTAATAATCAAGTTAGTACTTTGGTAATGATTAACATTCGTCTCATTGTTTACTGAAAGGAGTTTCACTAAATTTCCATTCAAAAAATTCCAAAACAAGTAAAAAAATGAACAGATTTAAAGGTGTGGATTACTATAACATAGAATCTCTACTTTCAAGTGAAGAGATTATGATTCGCGATACCGTCAGGGAATTTGTGTCACACGAGATTATCCCGATAATTGAAAAACACAATAGAGAATCAACGTTCCCAATCCATTTGGTTCCTAAAATGGCTGAGCTTGGACTGCTCGGTAGTACGCTTCCTCAAAAATATGGTTGTGCAGAATTAAATTACGTTTCCTATGGATTGATCGCACAGGAACTGGAAAGAGGTGATAGTGGAATAAGAAGCTTTGTATCAGTTCAAAGTTCACTTGTAATGTATCCCATCTTTAAATTCGGAAGTGAGGAGCAAAAAGATTACTGGCTTCCGCTATTAGCAAAAGGTCAAAAGATAGGTTGTTTCGGCTTAACAGAACCGGATTATGGCTCAAATCCATCTGGAATGATTACCAGCATAAAAAAAGTTAAAGATGGCTTTGTTTTGAATGGTGCAAAGATGTGGATTACAAATGGAACGATTGCAGATATTGCAATTGTTTGGGCAAAACTCGATGGAGAAATTAGGGGAGTAATTGTTGAAAAAGGTATGAAAGGGTTTTCTGCACCGGAGATGAAAGGAAAACATTCTTTAAAAGCATCAGTTACTTCTGAATTAATTTTTGATAACGTACTACTGTCTGAAAAGAATTTACTGCCTAAAACTGAAGGACTAAAAAATGCATTAATGTGTTTGAACCAGGCAAGATATGGAATTGCCTGGGGAGTTGTTGGTGCAATGATGACGTGTTATGATTCAGCTTTGAATTATGCGAAAAGCAGAAAGCAATTTAGCAAACCAATAGCCGGATATCAGATAACTCAAGAAAAGCTTGTATTTATGCTTACAGAAATTACAAAAGCGCAATTACTAAATATTCAACTTGGAAGAATGATGGATAAAGGTGAAGCTAAGCATACTCAAGTCTCAATGGCAAAAAGAAATAATTGTGAAAAAGCACTTGAGATTGCAAGGGTATCAAGAGAGATTCATGGTGCTAACGGTATTTTAGATGAATACCCAATTATGAGACATGCAGCAAATCTGGAATCAGTTAAAACTTATGAAGGCACTCACGAGATGCATACATTGATCTTGGGAGAAGATATAACAGGAATTCCTGCATTTGATTAAATTAAGTAAACGAGTATGAAGGAAAAAATAATTTTACAGGAAGCATTAACATTTGATGATGTGTTACTTGTTCCTGCCAGGTCTGCAGTTCTTCCAAGAGAAGTTGATTTAACGAGTATGCTCACCCCGGAAATTAAATTAAACATCCCGATTATTTCTGCAGCTATGGATACAGTCACTGAATCAGATCTTGCAATAGCAATGGCAAGAGAAGGTGGTATAGGAATTCTTCATAAGAATATGACAATTGAAAGACAATGCGAAGAAGTAGATAAAGTAAAGAGATCTGAAAGTGGTATGATAAAGGACCCAGTTACTTTATCACCGGACAAAACAGTTGGTGATGCTTTAACATTAATGAAAAAATACAGCGTATCAGGAATACCAATAATAGATAACTCAAGTAGACTTGTCGGAATACTTACTAATAGAGATTTACGATTTGAACCGAATGTCAGGTTAAAAGTCACACAATTAATGACCAAAGAGAATTTAATTACTGTACCTGTTGGAACTACTCTTGAACAGGCAGAAAAAATACTGCAGCGTTTTAAGATAGAAAAACTTCCTGTTGTTGATAAAAAGAGTAAGCTCAAAGGACTTATTACATATAAGGATATTCTCAAAAAGAAAAAGTACCCATTTGCATGTAAAGATCAACATGGCAGACTTAGAGTGGGAGCAGCAGTTGGAGTTACTAAGGATACTTTTGAACGGATAAATGAACTTACTAACTCTGGAGCAGATACCATTGTTATTGACACAGCACATGGACACTCGGCTGGAGTAATGCAGGTTGTTCGTGAAGCTAGAAAAAAATTTAAATATATCCAGCTAATTGCTGGAAATGTGGGGACATACGATGCTGTTATTGATTTAATAAATTGTAAAGTAGACGCAGTTAAAATTGGAATTGGACCAGGTTCAATTTGTACTACAAGAGTGATCGCAGGTGTTGGCATACCTCAGATTTCGGCAGTTATGAACTCATATCATGCATCAAAAAAGAGTGGTGTTCCGTTAATTGCAGACGGTGGAATAAAACAAACAGGTGATATTCCAAAGGCAATTGCAGCGGGAGCACATAGTGTAATGATAGGGGGTCTTTTTGCCGGAGTTGAAGAAAGCCCCGGACAAAAAATATTATATGAAGGTAGAAGTTTTAAATCATATCGTGGAATGGGAAGCATCGCTGCGATGAAAGAGGGAAGTAAAGACAGATATTTTCAAGATGTTGAAGATGATATTGGTAAGTTAGTACCAGAAGGTGTTGAAGGAAGAGTTCCTTATAAAGGTCCATTGGAAGACACAATTTATCAGCTTGTCGGTGGTTTACGTTCAGCAATGGGATATTGTGGTGCAAAAAATATAACTGAATTGAGAGAAAATAGTCAATTTATAAAAATCACTTCTGCCGGATTAAAAGAAAGCCATCCTCACGATGTTATCATTACCCAGGAAGCTCCAAATTATCAGATCAAAAGATAAGATTATCGGAGCTAATATTAATCAATGTTAAAAGTACTTGTTATAGCCTACTATTTTCCTCCAATGGGGCTTAGTGGAGTACAGAGAACTCTTAAGTTTGTAAAGTACTTGAAAAATTATAATTGGGAACCCACTGTAATCACCACTGGTAATGTTGCATATTTTGCTCATGACAAATCACTTCAACAGGAACTTGAAGATTCTCAAGTAAAAGTAATAAGAGTTGGAGGTAAAGAACCAAATTCATTATTATCAAAGTATGGAACTGTAAAACTTCCCAGTGAAATAATTCGAAAGACCTTAAGCAGACTCAGTCAAGTATTTTTTTTACCAGACAACAAAATTTCCTGGGCGAAACAAGCTTATAAAAAGTGTATAGAAATTGTAAGCACTGAGCAGTTTGATTGTGTTTTTATTTCTGGTCCTCCATTCAGTGCATTCGATGTATTCTCAAGAATAAAAAAAGATTATCAAATTCCGCTTGTGCTTGACTACAGGGATTTATGGGTTGATAACCAATTCTCTTTCTATATTACACCATTTCACAGAGTAATTCATAAAAGGAAAGAGTACAAAGCATTAAAAGCTGCAGATAAAATAATAGTAACAAACAGACGTATAAAAGAAAAGCTGATTAGTAGTAACAAGTTTCTGTCTTTTGATGATGTTTATATTATTCCGCATGGCTTTGATCCGGAAGACATGAGCAAGGTAACAATGATAAAGAAACCTAACGATAAATTGTTTATTACATATGCTGGATTATTTTACGAGTACATTACTCCAAAATATTTTTTGCAAGCATTTAAAAATTTATTGTTAGAATCTCCATCAATAGCTGAAAATATCCGTCTCGCTTTTGTTGGATTTTTAAGAAAAGAAAATCAAAAGTTAATCAGGGATTTGAAACTTGAATCTTACGTCGTTGAATTCGGTTATCTCAATCATCTTGAAACTATTCAGAAATTGTTTATGAGTGATGTATTGTGGATTATGACAGGCAGAGGTAAAAGCTCTGATACAATTTCCAGCGGAAAATTATATGAATATTTTGGTACTCGTAAACCCATTATCGCTTGTTTTCCGGAAGGTGCACTTAAATCAGCTGTTTCTGAATACAAAGCTGCCTTCATTACTGAACCTGATAATATTGACGAAATAAAAAATACGATGCTGAATGTTTATAGATTATTCAAAGATGGAAACCTCCCAAAACCTGATGATGATTTCATTGAAAATTTCCGGCGTGATTTATTAACAGAACAATTAGCAAAACAATTCAATAATATTCTAAAAATCTCAGTGGTATGAATGTAGCTGTTATTGGACCTGGTGGAAGAGAGCATGCTCTCACTTTAAAAATTAAAGAAAGCGAAAAGCTGGAAAAAATTTTTATTGTTCCTGGAAATCCAGGCACATCGTTACTTGGGAATAATATTAATCTCGATACTACAAATCACACACAATTAGTTGAGTTTTGTATTGAGAATAAAATTGACCTGGTAGTTGTTGGTCCCGAGGAACCATTAGTTAACGGCCTTGCAAACGAACTTAGGAAAAATAAGATAAATGTTTTCGGGCCCGATAAGGAAGCTGCAAAAATTGAATCATCCAAATCATTTGCAAAAATAATAATGAAGGAAGCAAAAGTACAAACTGCCAAACACATTACATTCACACCGAATATGTATGAACCGGCTAGAGAATATATTAGAAATAAAAAGTATCCTTGTGTTATAAAAGCTGATGGATTGGCATCGGGTAAAGGTGTGTTCATCTGTAATGAATCAAAGGAGGCTGAAGAAGCACTTAAATTAATCTTTCTCGATAAAGTGTTTGGTGAATCTGGTGAAAAAGTTCTCATCGAAGAATTTTTAACTGGTGAAGAAGTTTCTGTTTTTGCAATTTGTGATGGAGAGAATTTTATTTGTCTTCCTGCTGCACAAGATCATAAAAGAATAGGCGATAACGATACGGGGAAGAATACTGGCGGAATGGGAGCTTATGCACCAGCACCAATCGTCACTCCAAAAATTTTTGAAGTAATAAAAAATGGAATCATTTATCCAATTCTACAAACTCTAAAAAATCATGAAGCAAAATTTATTGGCTGTTTATATGCTGGTCTTATAATTACAAGCGAAGGAATTAAGGTAATTGAATTCAATTGCAGATTCGGTGACCCCGAAACTCAGGTTGTTCTTCCTGTTATTAAAGGTGACTTTCTGCATCTATTATATACTGCAGCATTAGGTAAAGTAGATAAAAATGCTGTTGAATATAATGGAGGCTCCTCAGTTTGTGTTGTTGCTTCTTCAAAAGGTTATCCGGATTCTTATAAAAAAGGTTATGAAGTAACAGGGTTGAATGAACTACCAACTGATATAGTTGTTTATCATGCAGGAACGAAAGAAGATAATGGAAAGATATTTACAAATGGCGGAAGAGTACTTGGTGTTACTTCAGTCTTACCGGATTTCAATTTGATGCTTGCAAAGGATAAAGCTTATAAAGCCTTAGGAAAAATAAATTTTGAAAATATTTATTATAGAAGGGATATAGCTGATAAGGCTTTTAAATAATTAATCTAATTCTCGGCAAGTGACAAATATTTTGAATCGAATCTGATAAGAATTAGTCCTGCAGCAAGCAATCCAAAATTTTCCAACAATTTAATAATACCTATTTTGGATCCTTCAACAGTTCCGAAACAGCCACATTCAATATCTAGTCCTCTTACCAGACTAATAGTAATTGCCAGAATAAAAATCGCAAGTAAACCTGTAAAGATCGCAGAGTTTTCTTTAACCGATATTCCAAATATTAAAAGAAGTCCTGCACTGAATTCAATCCAGGGTAATACTATTGCTGTAAAGTTCACAAGGAAATTTGGAAGCAATTTGTAATTGTTGATTGATTGAGAAAAAGCTACTGCATCAGTAACTTTTGAAATGGCTGCAAATAAAAAAACAAATGCCAAAAAGATTCTAATTGTCAGTAAAAAATATTTGTTTGAAATTATTTTATTGATCATAAAACTCATTGGGAAATATGTTCTATTGGATAATCAGCATTTACCCATTCTACCCAGCCGCCAAAAAATATATAAACTTGTTTATATCCTAGTTCAAATAATTTATTGCCAAGAAGAATGCTCAGGTCACAATCTGTCCCTGCACAATAAATTACCAAGGGTTTTTCTTTTGAAATCTCCTCCAGTTTGTGCTGGTGATTTTTCAAATCATCAAAAGGAATATTTATTGATTTAATAATAAATCCGGCTTTATAATCGGCTTCATCTCGGGCATCAATAAATAAAACACCTTTATCAAAGAGAATTTTTGCCTGTTCAAGCGTAATAGCTTTTGGCTCAGTGAAAGCTATTTGCTGTTCATCCTTTTGCTTCTCCTCAATCCTTTTATCATCAGAAACAGTAGATGTTCCTTCGCTTTTCTTAGTCATCTGTTTGTTGATTTCTATTTCAGAACTATTTACAATCGAAGGATTGTCAGGTTTTACAGGATCATTATCAATCAATTTTTGAGATGAATCTTTAACTGATTCAATAAAGAGTGAATCTGAAACCCATTTAAGTTCGACTTTTTCTCTAATCAATGGAATGCCGGATGGATTTAAAAAGTTTGTTAGAATCCCGAGAAGAGAACTAATGAAAATGATGCTGATTATTTTTTTATTACTAATTATTAACTCTTTCCTTTCATAAATACTACTCTTTTTAAAAAACCAACAGTACCGAAGGCCGGACTCGAACCGGCACCTGGTTTAAGCCAGACTGGATTTTGAGTCCAGCGCGTCTACCAATTCCGCCACTTCGGCAAAAAATAAAAAATTAATTGGATTGAAACGAACGGAACAAAATTATAAAACTTAATCCGTACAGGCAATGTAATTGCAAGAAATGTCGTTATGAATTTAGCTGTGAAGTATTTCAGGGTAATTTCTTCTGACGAAAGTTATTTCTGTTCCAGATTTATTCAACTAGTTCAATTTGAGCGGTAAAAGATTATAAATGCATCATAGATTTTCTGATTAATTCCCAAGCTATTACCATAACTGACGGACAAATCGATTGGCACTATAATTGGAACATCAGTATAAATATAAAATAAGGAGGTACAAAGGAATGAACAAACATCTACAACAAAAACAAATCTTCGATTCATTTTATAATGAGGAAGATATTCCGATACTCTCGGATGAAGAACCTTGTTTGGACCCTGATTGCATAGACGAAGAGCAGATCTATGAAAGAATTGAAGATAATGGTTACGATGGTTTAAGTATGAATGAGCTCGAGCTAGATGATTATGATGATTTTATGCAACTTTAATTTTCTATTCAGGGGAGGTTTATGAGAACATTTATAGGCAAAGAAGGCCACTACGATATTGCTGATAATGGTAGCGTAATACAAAGAATGGTTGATGGATTAGGTAAGCTTACTGGTCTTATAAAAGAATATAAAGACATAAGTAAGATCCCGAATCCATTTGACAGAGAAGCAATTATAAATCTTTTAAAGGTGTTGAACATATACACTTTTGTTGGTCGTAGTTAAGTAATGTAAATTATTTTTACTTACAGGAAAAAAATTCTTTTCCAAACTGTGATGTAAAAATAATCTGAACATATTTTTAATTCCCACCCTGGTCGATCTTAGTCCATGAATCTCTCAATGTTACTGTCCTGTTAAAAACAGGAGATAAACTTTCACTATACTTAGTGTCTACACAAAAATAACCTATCCTTTCAAATTGAAATTTCTCTCCTGGTAATGAATTTCTAAGTGAAGTTTCAAGCTTGCAGTTATTTAATATTTTCAATGAGTCAGGATTAAGTAATTCGGTAAAATCTTTGTTCGCTTCACTTTCAGGATTCTCCACAGAAAACAATCTGTCATACAATCTTACTTCAGCTTCAAAATGATCTTTTGCAGAAACCCAATGAATTGTTCCTTTAGCTTTTTTGGAACTTGGACCTGAACCACTTTTTGTATCAGCGAAATATGTGCAATGTAATTCTAAAATTTCACCAGAACTTTCATCCTTAATTACTTCATCACATTTGATTATATATGCATACCTTAGTCGTACTTCTTTTCCCGGTGAAAGCCTGTGAAATTTTGGTGGGGGGATTTCTCTGAAATCATCTCTTTCAATAAAAACTTCTTTTGAAAATGAAATCTTTCTGCTTCCCATCGAATGATCTTCAGGATTATTTATTGCTTCGAGCTCTTCAGCCTGTTCATCAGAATAGTTTGTTATAACAACTTTCAAAGGATTGATTACTGCCATCACTCTTTTTGCTTGTTTGTTTAAATCTTCTCTTATGCTGAACTCAAGCAAAGAAACATCGATTGTGTTTTCGCGTTTTGCAATCCCAACTCTTTCAGAAAAATTTCTGATTGATTCAGGAGTATAACCTCGTCTTCTTAATCCTGAAATTGTTGGCATCCTTGGATCATCCCATCCATCAACATAATTTCCTTCAACAAGAGATAATAATTTTCTTTTGCTCATAATTGTATAATTAAGATTAAGTCTTGCAAATTCTATTTGCTGAGGAGGATAAATTTCAAGTTCTTTAATGAACCAATCATATAACGGGCGATGATTTTCAAATTCCAGTGTGCAAAGTGAGTAAGTAATTTTTTCGATTGAATCCGATTGACCGTGTGCCCAATCATACATTGGATAAATACACCATTTATTTCCAGTTCTGTGGTGAGATTTATGAAGGATACGGTACATCACAGGATCACGTAAGTTAAGATTCGGGGAAGTCATATCAATCTTTGCTCTCAAAACATGTTCACCTTCTTTGAACGTTCCATTTTTCATCTGTTCAAATAGTGAAAAATTTTCTTCAACACTTCTGCTTCTGAATGGACTTTCTTTACCTGCTTCTGTTGGTGTTCCTCTGAATTCTCTGATTTGATCTGCATTTAATGAGTCAACATAAGCTTTACCTTTTTTTATCAGCCTGATTGCATATTCATAAAGCTGATCAAAATAATCTGAAGCATAATATTCTCTTTCAGCCCAATCAAAACCAAGCCATTTAACGTCTTCTTTAATTGAATCAACATACTCCTGTTCTTCTTTTGTCGGGTTGGTATCATCAAAACGTAAATTGCACAAACCATCGTAATCTTTCGCCAAACCAAAATTCAGACAAATTGATTTTGCATGACCAATATGGAGATATCCATTCGGTTCAGGAGGAAAACGAGTATGAACTCCGTTATGCTTGCCGGACTTTAAATCTTCATCAATAATTTCACGGATGAAATTTGATTGTTTTTTAGTCTCGTTATTTGTCTGTTCAATGCTCATATTATTTCAGAAAATTTTTATTTACTCAATTTATTTATTACTGTATTTATTCTTGAAACAGTTTCATCCTTCCCAATAATTGAAACTATGTCATAAACTCCGGGTCCTTCTCCAACACCTGAAACTGCGATTCTCAGTGGATGAATAAAGTTTCCTTTATTAGTATTAAACTGAATTGCAGTTTCATCTAAAGCTTTTTCGTAATCTTCTTTTGATGGAGCAACTAACGTTTGAAATTTATCTTTTAAACTTTTTAACAATTCTGCTGAATCATCCTTCCAGCGTTTTTTTAGATTTTGTTCTTCATAGACTTCTGGTGTTTTAAAGAAATACGAACTTTTAGTAATGTATTCGTACACGAAAGTGACTCTTTCTTTCATAACATTAATTATTTTCAAGAGATAAGCATCATCATAATTACTTTTACTGAATTCAGAATTTTCTAATTCTGTGCGAAGCATTTTCAGAACTTCGGTATCAGGTTTTCTTTTGAGATGTTCAAAATTCAGCCAGTTTAATTTTTCAATATTGAAAACTGCACCTGCTTTATGAACTCTGTCGAGTGAAAATTTTTGAATCAGTTCATCGATTTCATAGAATTCTTTATCATCTCCAAAATTCCATCCAAGCAAGGCAACAAAATTTATTAATGCTTCCTTCAAATATCCTTTAGCCCTGTAATCTTCAACAGCAACGTCGCCTTGTCGTTTACTTAATTTTGATTTATCTGTATTAAAAAGTAACGGAAGATGTGCAAAGACCGGTTTCATCCAGCCGAAATACTCATAAAGCAAAATGTGTTTTGGTGTAGAAGATAACCATTCTTCACCGCGGATGACATGAGTAATTTCCATTAGATGGTCATCAACAACATTGGCAAGATGGTATGTTGGAAATCCATCACTCTTCAGAAGAACCTGGTCATCTATATTATTGGTTTCAAACTCAACTCTGTCCCGAATAACATCATCAAAAAATACTTTTTGATCAGGAAGAACATTCAACCTGATTACATATGTAGTACCAGAATTAATTTTCTCTTCAATTTCTTTTTTTGAAAGATAAAGACAAAGTTTATCATACTTTGCTTGCGGTAATTTTAATTTTTGCTGTTCTTCTCGCAGGTTTTCAAGCCGTTCAGGTGTGCAGAAGCAATAATAAGCTTTGTTTTCTGAAACGAGTTTCTGAGTGAACTCTTGATATATGCTGAGTCTTTCTGATTGAAGATACGGTGCGAAATTTCCACCAACATTTGGTCCTTCATCAAAAGTAATTCCTGACCATGTTAAAGTGTCAATTAAATTCTCAACTGCTCCATCAACAAATCTTTTTCTATCTGTATCCTCAATCCGCAGAATAATTTTTCCATTTTGGTTTTTTGCAAACAGAAAATTGTACAAAGCAGTTCTGAGTCCGCCGATATGCAGAAAGCCAGTCGGGCTTGGAGCAAAACGTACTCTTGGTAAAGGTTTATTCATTATGCATTAATCAAATGGAAAATTAAAACCTAAAATAAAAAAGTAAAGTGTTAAAATGCTACGTGGTGAGAAACTTCAACAAGCTCAGAACTTTGCGACTAATTTACCTTCAGTATAGTATTTTACTTTTTGTATGAATTCCTGGCTGTCGATTGGTTTGGGTATATAATCAGTTGCACCAGCATCAAGGCATTTTTCGCGGTCGCCCTTCATTGCGAATGCTGTTAATGCAATAATTGGAATATCCTTATAATCAACAAGCTCCCTGATTTTTCTTGTTGCTTCAAATCCATTCATAACCGGCATCTGCATGTCCATTAAAATCAGATCGTAATGTTGTTCCATTACTGCATCCAATGCTTCCTGACCATTTTCAACAACTACTATTGATTCAAAACCATTTTTCTTCAAAAGCCGTGTAACAATTATTTGTGAATGTTTATAATCTTCAACCAATAAAATCTTCACTGCATCTTTTTTAACTTTAACTTCTGCCTGGGAAGAGGGTTCCTCATACCGGTTGATCATTGCCGTGATTGTATCTTGCAAGCTTTCAATATTCGTACTCTTCTTTGATAAAAGATTATCGAATAATCCGTCAATCCTATCTATGTCTGCTTCATAATTTTCTTTTCCTGTGTAGATAATTATCGGCAGGTTTTTAAATTGCTCATCCGATTTGATCATCTCAATCAGTTCAACTCCATTTATTTCAGGCATATCGAGATCAATGATTGCAAGATCAAGTGAAACATTATGAATTAAATTCATAACCTTTGTCGAATCTGAAAATACCACTGCCTTGAATCCGGCTTGCTCAACAGCTTGTTTAAGAAGATTGAGAGTTGGGATATCATCGTCCACAATAAGAATATGAGAATCTTTACGAAGGCTGTAATGAGTTAATACTTCAACAAGATATTTATAGTTGATTGGTTTAACGAAATATTCAACTGCACCCATCAAGAATGCTTTTTGCTGTTCTGCTTCAACCGAACAAATAATTACCGGTGTCTTCTTTGCAGTTTTTATTTCTCTTATGCGATGTAACAATTCCAATCCGTTTGCATCAGGTAAAACAATATCCATTAGTATGACAAGGAACTGTTCTTTTTCAAGAACTTTAATTGTCTGATCGGCTGAATTTACTATAGTCGGTTCATATCCCCATTTGTTCAAGTAATTTCCAAGTAATTTTGATGTTGCATAATCATCTTCAACTACAAGAACTTTGTTTGTAACTTCAGGTTTTGGCAACTGACTTATCCGTTCTTCGATCTCGTGGATTTCTTCAACCGGGATTGTCAGATTGAAATTGGTTCCTTTACCAACCGTGCTGGAAATTTCAAGTTCTCCGTTTAAGAAGTCGATATATCTTTTAACAAGTGTTAATCCTAATCCGGTTGTATTACCATTTACTGTAACATAATGTTCAACAAGTGAAAACGGAGTAAATATTTCTTTTAATACAGCTGACGGTAAACCTATTCCGGTATCGGAAATCATAATTCTCAACTGATCTTTTTTGGATGAAAAGACAGATATATTGACCTTTCCTCTTTCAACTAAACGGATTGAATTTGTTAGTAAAGTAATTACTATAAATCGAAGTTTTTGAGGATTAACTTTAACGGATTCGGGAAGATTTTTATCAAAGTTTGAAATAATATCAATTTTTTTGTGATCAATCTTATCTTCAAATAATTTGATTACATCATTAAAAAATTGTTTGAGATTTATTTTAACCGTATCAGAACTGCTCTTATCTGTTTCCAGTTTTGCCAGATCGATAAGATCATTTAAAAGTGCAAGAAGCTCGGAAGAGTTTTCTTTAAGAGTACTTAAATAATCCATTTGAATCTGAGAAAGACTTTCTTCACTTAAAAGGGAAGCAAATCCCATTATGCTGTTTGTGGGAGCCCTAAGTTCAGAACTGATTGAAGCGATAATTGAACTTACAGAACTGCTCAAACTTCCTTTCTTTCCCATCCAAAGCAGTAATAAATTTCTTATTGTGTTTCCGATTACAATCAGGTTGTCTTTATCAATCTGAGTGAATTCAACCTTCTTAGCAATTTTAATTAATACACGTTCACTATCTGTAACACTTATATGCAAACATCCTTCATTTAAAACCATGTCAGCAGCTTTGAAATCGCATTGAGGATCAAATTCAAATTTAATTTCAGTGGAAACATAATTTACGGCGTTACATTTTGTACAGTTTATTTCAGATGATTGGTTATATTGTTTCTTTGCGGAAGATGACTTACCAAGGAATTCAAACCCTTTGTCCTTCACTTTTACAATAACAACTGCATCCAGTTCAAATTCACTAACGAGATATTCACATAAGCTTTCCGGGAATTCACTTGATGCCGAAAGAGCGAAGTTTACAATATCATTGTATTTTTTTAAGAAGTCTATTTTAGAGCTTTGCATGTATAGAAGTATTAAGGAATAATTAGAAAGATAACCACCAATAATTTTAGAAATGAATAACGGACATTGTCAAAAATCTTAAAACCTGTCAAAGCAGTTGAACAAAATTTATGCTAAAAACGTTCTTAAATTAACCACTTAAATATATTGATTTACTATGAATTAGAATACTATATATCCAAGTTATGCAAATTTTTCTTACAACAAAGGTAAAATGTATTATTAAATGTTCAAATCAAGTTGAACGGAAACGGTATTATCAATGTTTCCAGGTATTTGACTATCCCCGGAACCCAGAAAATTCTCAGATGGTTTATATGTTTCAGCATATTTAGCAGACAGAGTAAAAATTTTATACGGTCTGAAACGTATCATTAAATACCACCTGATTCCTTCACCATACATAGCAAGATTAGTAAGTACACCGGTAAGGTTATTTTCATACTCATAAATTGCTGAATTAAATGAATCTGTTTTGAAGAAAATTATTCTGCCGTATAAATTAAAATTGTTGGTTGGTGTATAACGAACATCCTGAAAAATAAGATATCCATTTTCATTTGAACCTGTCTGAGAAACTTTATATGAATTGTATTCAAATCTTCCTTTCAATCTTATCCTGTTCGAGATTGTATAAATTATTTCTGCTCTCGCTGCTTGCCGTAGTCTTTTAACAATTTGTTTTGTATTGTCGATTACTTCAGTAACATCTTTGTTTTCATATTTATATCTCGTTCTTATTTCAAAATTTTTGATTGGCTTAGTAACATAGTCAAGCAAATATTCATCACCATTGGAAGGATTGGGATCTAAAAAAGTAGCATAGGGAAATTTAAATTGATCATAATAAAAATTAACCAGACCAACAGGTGTCCTCCATTTAAATCCAAAATAAATTCCTACTTCATTGCTGGTTGATCCTGAACGTTCCCCAAATCCAAAGCCATGAAGACTATAAAAGTTTCTCGGATAATTTCTGAAGGAAGTAACTAAAGTAAAATCATTACTGATAAGAAATTGAAGGATACTGATCGATGCAACGGAAATTCCGTTGTAAGAAAATTCTCCCGCTAAATTCAATTTGCTGAATGAAAGATCATAGGAAAATGCGCTGTAATTGAATTCATCACCAGATATGTCATAAACTTCAGTTGCCTGAAAAGGATTGCTGAAACCCGAATGATAATAGAGCATTCCTAATTTTAGAATTTTGCGGGAATTGTAATCAACTCTTCCGCCAATCATTTGTTCACTGGCACTTTTTCTTCTGTCTGTTTCGTTAGAAGTTCTGTGAAGTCCATCTTCAGGTCTTGATGATATTTCACCTGTAACTGAATCAATGTTTGCATCGAAATAGTTGTTTGAATAAAATCCTGAAATAATAAAATCATCAACTAAGAAAGATGCGGCTCCACCTCTAAAAAAATTATTTTCTGTAGAACTTGTATACGGAGACATTATTCTGTTGTTCCGTTTGATAGGATAAACAGCATCGGCACCTTTTGTAAATGCATAGGGACTCCAGAAAGTTAGTCCCTGTCCAAATTCAAGAAAATAATCAATTAGCATTAGGCGGTAAAGAAATCCTATTTCCTTAAACGCAATGTGATAGGATGAAAATTCATTAATAGAACTTTCTCCGGGATCTTTCTCGACAAGCATTCCTGCCTGAACATTTAAACCATATTTTAAAAGCAGCCTGTTATAAACTCGGGGTTTTGTTCCTAAATATCTATTGCTGGTGAATCCATCCTCTGTTTGAACCCGGCTTATATAACGGCTTCTGAGCAAAATATTTGTTTGCGAAAAAATATTTTCGATTCCTCCCGGCTCAGGTACCTGTTCATCAACTGTTTCCGTTTTTGAGATATATAAAAATGGTGTAATTTTTTTTATCAATTCACGATTTAGATTTTGAACTGCATTTAGTTCATTTACAGAAAAATAATTTCCGAAACGGTTACGGTGATCAACAATTAATTTTGCCGATGAATAATCAAGTACCGGAATACGTGTCAGGTCATCAATTGATGAAGTATTTAAATTAAGCGGATTGAGCTGCAACTGTTCAAGCTGATCATACAAATCTGAATTATCAAACTCACCGATCGGTTCCTGTAAAATATCTTCGAGGATTTCTTCAGTCTTCATATAGGATGAATCTGTTTGTGCAGTTATGTTAACCGGAATCAAAAGTAGTAATGTGAATGATACTATGTAGCCTGAGTGTTTCACTGAGTAAATTTTTATTTATCAATTTGCAGATATTTTCTTATTTCTTCTGATCGTGATCCTTCTTTGCCAAAACTCAATATCACTCCAGCTTGATGAGTCATACCAAGATCTGGATGACTGAAGAAAGCATAATCAAGACTGAAAATCGAATAGTTGATTCCAACACCAGCAGTAAATCGTGAAGGTTGATTTGAACCTCCAAGTCTTAATGCCAGGTATTCAATTATTTCATAATCAACCCCAAATTGAACTGATGGTGAATACCTTATATCTTTTTCGAGAGCAGCATTTAAAGAAAAATTATTCAGTATATCAAAACTAAATCCTGTTGCAAGAACCATTGGGATCTGATCATCAATATCTGCTATTGTAGCACGATTAATATTATTTACTAAGAATCCCCAACGAAGTTCATTAAGAAGATAAACAAGTCCACCAAGATTAAAATAAATTGTTCCAGTACTTCCATAATTCTGAATTGAATAATTGTGGTAATTAAAACTGACACCTGCAAAAAATTTATTATCATAGTTGTAGGAATATCCAAGAATAACTTTTGACTCACGGTAAAGATCAAAACCATAAGTCATTCCGCCGATAGCTAAAGAACCAAAACTAAATGGCTCGTGGTAAGCAACATATCCGTTTGCTAATTCAGTCAAACCAAATGGAGCAGGGGAATAATATACACCGACTTCACGCCAGTTTAATTGTGCAAGTCCAGAGGGATTGTTGAAAAGTGTAAAAACATCATTAGCAAGTGCAACATCCGAATTTGCAAGTGAAATTTGTTTTGCACCGGGATTAAATTGAGAAATTATACTTGTGCTGAACCCTAAAAAAAATATCAGTGTAAAAATTAATCGCATAAAATAGAGTTTAAAGTTTGTTGAGTGAGTACGTCTAAATTCATATATTAAATTAACAAAAATTTAAGAGAAAGTTTATGAAATATATTTTGATAGTATTCCTGTTCCTGTCTGCAATTATTTATTCACAGGAACTTAATTGTAAAGTTGATGTTAACTTCCAAAGCCTGCCTGTAAATAACAGAGAATTACTGGTGGACTTTGCCGGTGTTATCGAGAATTACATGAACACAACAAAATATACTCAGGAAGACTGGGGTGAGAGAATTGATTGCACTTTGAATATTCTATTTCTCTCTGCCGGTAGTGATATCGATTACTCAGCACAAATAGTGGTTGTTAGCCAAAGACCAATTTTTCAATCAACAAAAAAATCACCAATGTTAATTGTTAATGACGGACAGTGGCAATTCAGATATCAAAAGGGACAGGCATTATATCCGAATCAAACTTCTTTTGACCCTCTGACAAGCTTACTTGATTTTTATGCACTGATTATAATTGGAATGGATATGGACACGTTCGGAGTGATAGGAGGAACACCCTACTTTAAACGTGCACAGGACATTGTGAATTTAGGAGCTAACAGTAATGCTAATTTTGGATGGCAGTCGAGCAGTGCAGTTTACAGCAGATGGGGATTAGTAAACGATATTCTCTCAGAAAGATATTCAGCTTTCAGAAGCAGTATTTTTTCTTATCATCAGTTCGGTCTCGACAGCTTTACTAAAAATGGAAGTGTTGCAATACAGAATATTGTATATCTGGTTGATGTTCTCTGGAATATGTATCAACAAACAGGAAGTATAAACAGCGTTTATGTAAGAACCTTCTTCGATGCAAAACACGGTGAAATGATTGAATACCTTACAAGCTATAACGACACAGAAATTTTTGCAAAATTAATTAAAATAGATCCGCCTCACACTTCAAAGTATAGTGCATTGATTCCATGATTCAATTTCATAAAGCAGATTCCCATATCCTGTATCGTTTATATTTTTCTGCATTCATTAGTTCAAGACCACGGTTCATCATTTCATTATCTTCAAGAACCCAGCTTGCTTCGCCAAGATGAATACCGAGTGCCGCAGCTCTATGAATAATCTCCCAATAAAAAATTGTATCCAATCCTTTCTTCTGATATTCAGGAATAATTCCAAGTGTAAGAATACGTGCCCATTTTATTTTTTTCTTCATTAAAAATAATTTTAAAAAATTGAACGGAAAAAGTCTTCCATTCATTCCTTTAAATATCTGATTATAATCAAGCATAACTAAAGCAGCACCAATCAGTTTGCCTTCGATTTCACCAAAGAGAACAAGTGAAGGTTCGACAATCGGTTTCATGTCTTTTGCCATTAAATCAATCTGTTCTTCGGAAAGTGGAACAAATCCCCAATTCGGAGCCCAAGCTTTATTGTAAACATATTTGAACTTATCCAGATCTTTATGAAAATTTTTCATATCGAGTTGACTTATTTTTAGTTTGTACCTGTTCCGAACTAATTCCTGCCCACGTCGCAGTTTTTCAGATGAAAGAATTATTGTGTCTACAATTTTCCAGGCAAACATATCTTTGGCTTTTTTCATCCCGTAGTTTTCACAAAGTGAGATATAATATTCTGGATTGTAAGACATCAGTAATCTCGGCGGATCATCAAATCCTTCTATCAACATTCCGTAAATATCGTTGCTCGAAGGATTAGCCGGACCATTCATAAACTTTAGTCCATTTTCCTTCAACCAGATTTTTGCTTTATCGAAAAGTGCATTTGCAACCTGCTGATCATTGATAGACTCAAAGAATCCAAATTGACCAGTTGAATCATTATGGCTTTTTATATGAGTATGATTTATTATTGCTGCAATCCTGCCAACGATCTCATCGTTTTTATAAGCAAGAAAAAATTCAGCTTCAGCATTTTTATAGAAAGGATTTTTTTGTTTGTTGAGAAGAGTCTTCTGCTCCATCAATAATGGGGGAACCCAGAACTTATCATCTTTATAAATCTTCCACGGGAATTTAATGAAATGGTTAAGCTCTTTCTTATTTGAAACGGGCTTCACATTAATTTCGTGCATCAATTCTCCTTTCATAAAAAAAGCATACCTCAAATAATTCACGGTATGCTTTTAAAATTATGATTTTGAATTTTAGATTAAGCCAATTGATTTTCCGGCTTTTTCGAACAAATGGAGTATCTCATCAAGGTGTTCTTTTTTATGTGTTGCCATATAACTGGTCCGCATCATTTGTCTTCCTTCAGGAACTCCCGGAGAAATAAAAACATTTACGAAAACTCCGCTGTCGTACAAGAATCGCCACATCTTAAATGCGAGTTCATCATTACCGACAATCACCGGAACTATTGCTGTTCTTCCCTCGATAACATTGAAACCTTTTTTCTTCAGGTTTTCCCTCATGTAACTTGCATTGCTTATTAATTTTTGAACTCGTTCCGGTTCCTGTTCGAGAATATCGAGTGCAGCAAGTGCAGTAGCAACTGAAGCAGGAGTTGGTGAAGCACTGAAAATTAATGCAAGCGAGTAATGTTTTATGAAATTAATAACTCTTTCCGGACCGGCAACAAATCCACCCAGTGAACCAAATGTTTTGCTGAATGTACCCATTGTTAAATCAATTTCTTTTTCAAGATTGAATTCACTTGCTGTTCCTCTTCCGCCTTTTCCAATTACCCCAACTGAATGTGCATCGTCAATCATTATTCTTGCATTAAATCTTTTTGCAACTTCATTTAATCTAGGAAGATCAACAATCTCTCCACCGGTGCTGAATACCCCATCACTTACAATTAATTTTGCAGCATCTTTAGGTACTTTTTCTATAACGCGTTCAAGATCATCCATATCATTATGCTTGTAACGTACAAAATTACCCATTGCACCTTTAGCCATCAGATTACCGGCAATTATACAAGCATGATTATCTTTATCTGAAATTATATATTCATTGCGTCCAACTAAAGTTGGAATTACACCTTGAGCAGTTTGATAGCCTGTACTGAATAATAAAACGCTTTCAGCTTTAAAAAATTTTGCAAGTCGTTCTTCCAATTCAATATGTAAATCGAGTGTGCCTGTTAAATAACGTGAACCTGAACAACCGGTTCCGTACTTTTCAACTGCTTTAATTGCTGCTTCAACTACTTTTGGATGGGCAGTTAATCCGAGATAATTATTAGATCCAGCCATAATAATTTTTTTACCCTCGATCTGAACAATCGGGCCTTCATTTTCCTGAATTGCGCGAAAATATGGGTAAACACCTAATGCTTTGATCTCATCGGCACGCGTGAAATCAAAGCACTTACTGAATAGATCCAACTAACCCTCCTTGATTGCGTATGGTAAGTAGTCTGAAAATAAAAGTTGTAGTTTTTTGTTAATTTTGAATTAAAATCTATTATTAAATTGTTTTAAAAGCAAACAAACTAACTGAATGAATGACAAACAAATAGCTGTTGTTACAGGTGCTAACGGATTCGTGGGCAGTCATCTTGTAGATTATCTTCTTGCAAAAAATTTTGAAGTGAAATGTATCGTACGCAAGTCAAGCAATCTTCGATGGCTTGAAAAAAAGAATGTAGAAATTTTTGATTGCGGTTTATTTGATAAGGAAGGATTGAGAACAGCATTTAAAAATGCAAGTTACATTTTTCATGTTGCAGGAGTTGTAAAAGCAAAAAATGAAGAGGGATATTTTAAAGGAAATGTTGAAGCAACAAAAATTCTGCTTGAAGTTGCTGCAGAAACAAAACATACAATTAAAAAATTTCTGATAGTCAGCAGTCAGACTGTAAGCGGTCCATCATTGAACGGTAAACCGGTTAATGAAGAAATGGAATGTAAACCAATCACAACCTATGCACGAAGTAAATTTAAACAGGAACAAGTGGTGCTTAGCTTTAAAGATATTTTCCCTGTTACAATCTGCCGGGCTCCGGCAATTTTTGGGGAAAGAGACACCGAGATATTTATTTATTTTCAAGTCTTCAACAAAGGGATTACTACTTTGATTGGATTTGATAAAAAGGTGTTGAGCTTATTACATGTTTCTGACCTTGCTGAAGGATTATATCTTGCAGCAGTTTCTGACAGATCTGCTGGGAAAACTTATTTCATAAGCTCAGAAAAATTTTATACCTGGGATGAAGTTGGAAACATTACTTCAAAAGTACTCAACAAAAAAGCTTTCAGGATCGGGATTCCGCATTTCGTTGTATTTATTGTTGCGGCTGTTGCACAATTCTTCTCAATGTTCAGTTCGAAACCGGCTACTTTAAATATTGAGAAGGCAAAGGACTTAATTCAAAAAGCATGGATTTGTGACACATCAAAAGCTATTCAGGAACTTGGATACAGACAAAAAATTTCACTTGAAGAAGGAATTAAACGAACCTGTGATTGGTATAAGCAGATGAAATGGATTTAATTATTCTTTGCGCCTTCTCTGATCCAGATCCTGATTCCATCAATATGATTTTGCTTTAGCCTTTCAAATGGAGGCATTGGAGGATAGGGTGGAAGTCTTTCAATTGTCCAGACTAAAATACTTGTGCTGTCACTTCCAGGAAAAATAACACTCGGATCTCTTGTTGCATTTGCCCACGATGATAAGTCAACTCCACCTTCACTTGTTTGTGAATTATGACAACCTACGCACATAACTTCAAAGACAGGAGCAATATGAATACTGTAACTCACATTTGAATCAGGCATAACCAGGTTTGCAATATCGGAAGATGTAATTGAATCATCGCAGTTCTGGAAAGTTGAAATTATTATAATAGTAAATAATACGAGAAGATATTTAACAAGATTTTTTTTCATCACCTGGAACAAAAATATTTGTTGGCTCTTCACCGTTCAAGAGCTTAAATTATTGCATCGTTGATATTTGTTCTGAAATTGACAAAAGTATAAAAGATATTTAGCTTTACTTCAGGAAAAACTTAATCCGGGGCTATAGCTCAGCTGGGAGAGCGCTTGAATGGCATTCAAGAGGTCAGGGGTTCGAACCCCCTTAGCTCCACATTCTATATGTTGAATCAGATTCGATGTTCTTATTAACAACTAAAATCTCAAAATATTTATCGAATCTGATTTCTTTATGAACCTTCTCTCAACAAATACTTTTCTTAATAAAATATTCATTAATGAATTTACTCCCTGTAAATAACTATTATAAAAAAATTCTTCGGGTTGCACTTCCTGCAATTGCCGGTTTATCCACACAGATGGTTGTCTCGCTTGTTGATTCAGCAATGGTTGGAAGATTGGAAGAAGCAACTTATGCACTTGCTGCAATGGGAATTGGTGTACTAGCAACCTGGGCTTTGATCAGTTTTTTCTCGAGTCTTGCAACCGGAATTCATGTTTTGGTCGCAAGGAAATATGGAGAAAAGGATTTTATATCCTGCGGAATTACTTTAAACAATTCCTTACTCATCTCACTTATTGTCGGAATTATTGTAGCTTCAATTGGTATTTTCTTTGCACATCCTATAGCACAACTTTTTGCTTCAGACGAAGTAGTTGGTTTTTATGCCGGTGAATTTATTTATTACCGTTTTATGGGTATTCCGTTCTTTTTAGTCTCGGTTGCTTTCAGAGGATTTTTCTTTGGAATCAATAAGACGAAAATTTTTATGTTCTCAGGATTGATAACTAACATCTTGAATATAATTTTTAACTACATACTCATTTACGGAAATTTCGGATTTCCAAAGATGGGCATTGCAGGTTCAGGACTTGGATCAACGCTTGCGACAGCATTTGATGGATTATTTTATATAATTATAATTCTCCTACCCGGTTACAGAAATAAATTTCAAAATTTAAAACACCTTGTGATCGATCGAAAAATAATTTCAGCAATTTTAAAAATTTCACTGCCTGTATCTTTTCAAAATGTATTTATCCTTATCGGTTTCCTGAGTTTTGTATCTATTACCGGGATGATCGGAACATTAGAACAGGCATCCTCTCAGGCTGTAATCAGTACACTTTTTATTTCATTCCTTCCTTGTTTTGGTTTTGGAATTGCAGTTCAGACATTGGTAGGAAATAATCTTGGAGCAAAAAAATTTCTTCTTGCAAAAATATATGGATTTGAAGCAGCAAAAGTTGCAACTATGTACACTGTACTTTTGGGATTTATTTTCATTTTAATTCCCCAATATGTTTTATTGATAATTACAAATGATCAGGTTATAATTAACACAGCAATTCCATCATTAAGAGTCGCAGGTTTTGCACAGATATTTTATGGAATTGGTGTCGTTTTAGCTAATGGTCTTCAAGCAGGAGGAAGATCATTTTATGTGATGAAATCCGAAGTGATAACTAATATATTAATCTTCGTTCCATTATCATACTTTTTAGGTGTTTATTTAAATCTGGGATTGATGTGGGCGTGGGTGGCTTTACCGATTTATATAATACTGTATTCGTTAGTAATTTATCTTAAGTTTAATGCTGGAGATTGGCATACAAAAATCTCCATTGAAAAATAAGGCTTTGTTAAGCTATGTGTCATAATTACCACCATGGGAAAAAGTATTGACATTAACCTTTTATAGAAATATATTTTGGCTATGAAATTTAGATTTTTACTCCCAACCTTAATACTTCTCACAATTGCTACTATTTATGCCGGTGCATTCCTGGAATATTTTCACGGACGCAGTGAAGGCGAAGACATTCGTCTCGAATGGAAAACTGGTGAAGAAGTAAATCTTCAGAATTTTAAAGTTGAAAGAAAAACTCCTCAAAGTTCATATGTCGAAATTGCTACTATAGTTCCTAAAGGAAGTAATTCATATTACACTTTTCTTGATCAGTCAGCTTATAAAACCACTGATATGATTTTTGTTTACCGTTTAAAGATTGTTGATACAAATGGTCAGTCATCATATTCGAATGAGGTTACAGTTTCGCATAGTGTATCAGGTGTAAAAAGAACCTGGGGTAGCATCAAGGCTATGTTTCGGTGATTCGTTCTCGTCGCTTTTTAGTCTCTCAAAATATTTTTTCATTTCTCAAATCTAATCACTTTTCTCTCGTTCAAATATTTTTACTACTAACAACCTCACTTGTGTTAATTTCTTGTTCAGCCACAACTCGTTATCCTGGAAAAGAGGTAAAAGAGGTTACGAAAATTCCGGAAACTCAAACAACACCAGTACTAGAGCTAAGGATTTTATTAGATGGATATAATCCTTCCGGATCATTATTTATAGAATCAGACGTAAATTTAATACAAGAAAATTCTAAAGTTTCATTGATAAATTCAGGTAATACTATCGAATGTTACATTAGTGATAATAGTATTCATCTTCAGATAAACGGACAGGATTTTGAAGCAGAAAAATTTATTTTTGAACCGGCAAGCAGTGATGAGATATTAAGAATTAATGGAAAAAGATACAGAGGAAAAATTCAGATTTCAGGTTCTGATAACCGGATTTATTTAGTTAATATCCTTGATATGGAGGATTATGTTAAAGGTGTTATTGCTAAAGAAATGCCAATCGGAAAGAATAATGAAAATTTCGAAGCCCTGAAAGCTCTATCAATTTGTATACGGACATATGCTGTAAATAAAATGAAAGAAGGGAAAATAAATTTCGATCTTTACAATGATACACGTGACCAGGTTTATGGCGGAGTTGATAGTGAAAATCCATTATCCAATAAAGCTGTTGACGAAACCAGAAGTTTAATTCTTGAGTACGATAATAAACCTGCTATAATATATTATCATTCAACTTGCGGAGGATTTACTGAATCAGCCGAAAATGTTTTTACAAAAGTAGTAATTCCGTACCTGTATGGAGTTGAAGATGGTGTCGAACCAAATTGTAAAATCTCTCCGAGATTTCAGTGGGAAGAAACTTATTCTGGAGAAGGTATTATCAATCGATTAAAAAGTTATTCAATTCTTGATGATAATGAATACGAGTTAGAGGATATTTCTATCATTAATAAATTTGATTCGGGGAGAGTTTCAGAATTAGAAATAATAGTTGAAGCTGAAAATGGTATAGACAAATCAATCATCATAAGAGGAAATGAAATCAGAAGTATCCTCAGAACTGCGGATCAAAAAAATATTCTTTGGAGTACTATGTTCGATATTTCAATTTCTGGTGATATAATAAAATTTACAGGCAATGGCTTTGGACACGGCGTTGGACTTTGTCAGTGGGGAGCTATTTCACTCTCAAGGGAAGGAATGGATTACGGAAATATTTTACAGCATTATTATTCAGGGATTAGCATTGGATTTTTAAATGATTGATACTAACCTCCCGATTTATCTTGCTTCAAAATCACCACGCAGACGGAAACTTCTAAAACAGGTTGGAATAAATTTTAAATCATTCTCTGTTAACGACAAAGAACAATTCAAATCTGGTGAACATCCTGTTGATTGTGTAAAGCGGCTGGCAATGGAAAAAATGAATTCAGCAAAAAAGAAAGTGAAGAATAGTATTGTGATAACTGCAGATACTATTGTTGTATTAGATAAAAAAGTAATCGGCAAACCATCAAATAAAAAAGATGCATTAAGAATATTATCTGAATTGAGCGGCCGGACCCATACAGTTTATACCGGGTTTTGTGTACTCAATCAAATAAAAAATAAACTGCTAACTGATTTTGAGAAAACCGAAGTTGAATTCCGGAAACTAAGTAAAGATGAAATTATAGATTATGTAAATGGCGGAAGCCCGATGGATAAAGCCGGTGCTTATGGAATTCAGGATGATTTTGGAGCTGTGTTTGTTAAGAGAATAAACGGAT
>JANWIS010000108.1 GCA_025449775.1 Ignavibacteriaceae bacterium | reverse complement strand
GGAAATGCCCAATCGTGTTTTTAATCCAAAAGGACCAATGCCGTACAGTAATCCGAAATTAACTACCTTTGCTTTTCTTCTCATATCAGGAGTAACATCTTTTGGGTCAACCATAAAAACAAGTGCAGCATAACTACTATGAATATCTTCACCGCCTTTGAAAGCTTTTACTAGCGCTTCATCTTTACAAATTTCAGCAAGCAAACGAAGTTCAATCTGACTGTAATCTGCACTCAACAAAACATAATTTTTATCTCGTGGTACAAATGCTCTCCGGATTTACTTTCCCATTTCTGTACGAATCGGAATGTTCTGCAAGTTGGGATTTATGCTTGATAATCTTCCAGTAGCTGCAATCGTTTGATTATAATCAGTGTGCACTCTTCCGGTTTTGGAATTTATTAATTCGGGAAGTGAATCTGTATAAGTCGATTTTAATTTTGTTGCTTGTCGGTAATCAAGAATCATTTCAATTATCTCATGTTCACCTTTGAGATATTCAAGTGCTCGTGCATCTGTTGAAAAACCCGTTTTCGTTTTTCTTCCAGAACTCAAGCCGAGCTTATTAAAGAGTATCACTTGTAATTGCTTGGGAGAACTGATATTAAATTCCTCACCTGCAACTTTATGAATTTTCTTTGTATAACCTGTGATAAGCTTCTGTAATTCTTTGCTGTAACTATCGAGTACGGATTTATCAATTTTAACTCCTTCGTGTTCCATTGATTCAAGCACAGGTATAAGCGGAAAATCAACTTCATAAGCAACTTTCTCGAGCTTTTCTTTTTTTATTTCTTTACTGAGGATTTCATAGAGCTGGTAAGTTACATCAGCATCTTCTGCTCCATAATCTGAAAGTTTTTCCAATTCAACATCAAATATTTTTGAAGGATCTTTCTTTTCTCCAATCAGATCGGATTGTGGAATAGGTCGGTATTCAAGATATTTTTCTGACAGGTTATAAATTCCATGTTTTTCATCGGGATCAATAATATAACTTGCAACCATGGTGTCGAAGTAAAAATTTTCAACTCTAATTCCCAATCCTCGTAAAACAGAAATATCATATTTTCCGTTCTGACAAACTTTTTTGATTTTTTTATTTTCAAAAAGCGGTTTGAATATTTTTACAAAATCATCGACGGGTAATCTTTCATTGCCATCACTAAATATTTTGGAACCGGCATCAATCCCGATAAAATATCCTTCTCCTTTTTTTGTTGAAAATGATGCACCGACAATATTCAGTTCAAATGGATTAAGTGAATCGGTTTCTGTATCAAAAACGAACAGGGAAGATTTGTTTAATTTTTCTGCAAGCATTGCAGCATCTTTCTTTGAAGTGATAAGTTTGTACTTTGATTTTGATTTATTAAATACTTTTGCAGTTGAGAGCTCTTCTTTCGAAATTTCTTTCTGCTCTTTATCGTGATCGTATATTTTAAGCAGACGTGTATAAAGATTTTTAAACTCCAGCTCAATGAATACTTCGCGGAGCTTATCGAAATCAGGTCTTCCAAATACTGCTTTTTCAAATTTAAATTCCATCGGGACTTTGCAATTGATAGTTGCAAGTTCCTTTGAAAGAAAAGCGTTCTCTTTACTTTCTTCCAGTTTTTGTTTTGTTCCTGGCTTATCAACTTTTGCAAGATTTTTATAAAGATTCTCAATCGATCCAAACTGTTGAATCAATGGCAGAGCCGTTTTTTCACCAACTCCTCTCACTCCGGGAATATTATCCGAACTGTCACCAACTAAAGCCAGGTAATCAATCATCTGTTTGGGTTCAAATCCATAATCTGCTTTTACTTTTTTTACATCATAAAAAACAACATCATCGGAACCTCTTCCGGGCTTTGCTACAATAACTTTATCAGTTACAAGCTGCATGTAATCTTTATCTGGTGTAACTGCATAAGAAATCATTCCTTTTTTCTCTGCAAGCCGAACAGCTGTCCCGATAATATCATCTGCTTCATAACCCGGTTTGATGTAAAGAGGAATATTCATAAGCTTTACAATATCCTTTATTCTTCCAATCTGTGGAATCATATCCTCGGGCATTTCCTGTCGTGTTGCTTTGTATGCTTTATACATTTCATGACGGAATGTTTTTTCTTTAGAATCGGATGCAACTGCTATGTAATCAGGTTTGTGGTCTTCCAGAACTTTTAATAACTGGTTCACAAATCCATAAACTGCAGATGTAGCTTCGCCTTTACTGGTTTTCAATGGATTGCTTATTAAAGAAAAATAAGCTCTGTAAGCCATCGCCATCGCATCAACAATTACGAATGTTTTGTATTTCATCAGTAATAAATTTATTTGAGACAATTGTTTAATTGAAAATAATGATTTGGAGTGTAAGTTTAAATTGTAAAAAGTATTTGAGTTTTATAAGAGAAACTGAAAGATTTAATCGTTCCATCAAGACGAAAAATTCACAGAAGAGGATAATAGTTTTTCAGTTAGAAGTTAAATGGAATTTTCAAGTATAAGATTCAAGCAATTTTTGCTTTTGCAAAAACCCGGATTGGTAATACCATTGCATTTACTCCCTCAAAGTGCACTCTTCTTTGAAATTGAGTAGCAGTTTCATTATGGAGAATTCTTTGAAACCATCTTTCTTTTTCAAATACGAGCTTACCTGTAAAAAACACTGATTGAGGACTTTCTTTCGCAATCTGTAAAGATATTTTTACAGCTTCTTCAAGCACTTCAGTTCCCGTTGAAGTACGATATTCAGCAGCGAGCCCAAGCCGATGTGTGAAATCGATATAACGCAGTAAATCTGCTTTCGTATGTTCAATTGCATTATCAACTTCTGCTGCACCTTTCATGCTTCCGGCATCAAATAATGTTACTGATACGAAAATAAAATTTTTAAAATGATTAGGAAAAAGTCTCAGCACGGTTAAGAAAGTATGAATTCCCAAACCTCCAAAGGAACTTACGAGTATTACTGCAGTCGGTAATTTTAGATTGACAGCAGGGATCGGTTTATCAGAAGGAACAGTTGGAATTTCTTTTAGTACATCATCGAGACGTGAAAGATGTGAAAGAACTTTATTGTATCGTCTTTTGATAATTATGCAAATAAATACTAAAGCTCCTGTGATTATAATTGTGATCCAGCCTCCTTCATCAAATTTTTCATACAAACTGATAATTAAAATTGAAACACAAAGAGTAAACCCGACTACGAACACTAAAATATGTCTTGACCAATCCTTATATTTTTTTCTGTTCTGAATCCAGTACCTGATCATTCCCAATTGAGATAAAGAGAATGTAAGAAACACATTTATCGAGTACATCAATACGAGCATTCTTGTATCACCTTTAGTAACATATAAAGTGAACAATGCAACAAGTGTGATCAATATAATTCCATTTTGCATTGACAGCTTATCAGAAAGTGTACTAAATCGATGAGGCAACCACGAATCAATAGCCATATTTGACATCACTCTCGGACCGTCAATAAAACCTGCCTGAGCAGCAACAAAGAGTAATGCTGCTTCGGCAATGAGTGCAGTAATTACAAAAATACTTCCGGCAGGAAAATCACCTATGCTCCAACTGCCAGCAAACTTATCAAGTAAAACAGCATTCATAGTCTTTCCAGGTTCGGGAGTTACATTGTACAGCAGATAACAAATTAAAATACCACCGGCAGTAACTGCAAGGGAAACACCCATATAGATCATTGTACGTCTTGCTGTTTTAACTTTTGGCTCACGCATCGTCAGCATTCCATTGGAGACAGCTTCAATACCTGTATATGTACCAGCACCTCGTGTATACGCATGTGCTAATAATCCAATCATACCTAATAGACCAAGCGTACCTAAACCATTATTGAATCCTTGTCTAATTTCACCAACTACTCGAGGTGCTTCAAATGCATGAAGTATTATTCCACCGAAAATCAGAATAGCATGTGTAAAAAGAAAAAGTAAAAATATTGGAACGAGAGTAGTTGTTGACTCTTTAACACCTCGAAGATTGAGAAGCATAAGAGTAACTATACCAAATGTTACAAAAACTAGTTTATACTGAGCCAAATCCGGAGATAAAAAACTGAAAATCTGATCTGCAGCAGCTGCAATAGAAACCGATATTGTAAACACGTAATCAACTAATAAAGCAGAGCCGGAAACAACACCAAATTTGGATCCAAGCATTTTACTTGCAACAACATATCCGCCACCGCCGTATGGAAAGTGTTCAATAATATGTGAGTATGAATATGCAATGATGAATATCGTAAATGCAGTTGCCATGAATAGAAAAATTGCAAGATATGTATGTTCACCAAGAGCACGGAATGCTTCTTCCGGACCATATGCCGATGAAGAAAGTCCATCAGCACCGAGACCAACCCATGCTAAAAATGCAACCAGCGAAATGTGATGAAAAATTTTTGGGTCTTTAAGGTCACGGGGAGGACCTAGAATTGTTCGCCTTACACGCTTAAAAAAAGATAATTTATTCTTTGAGGTTAATGAATTATCAGATTGTGGGGAATTCTTTTGGTTAAAATCGTTTGTCATATCATGTTTGAAAAAACAGTGCTAAAATAATTATACATGTACATATATCCAATTCTTACAATAGATTGATTTCATTTTAATCTTTTTTAATTTAGCTTAGATTAATTCTGAGTATTTAATATCATATGCAAAAATATTTCATTTCAATTTTTCTGATTGTAACCATCAGTTCGGGATGGTCTCAAAGCTCTGATACACTACTTGTTGCTTTCTGGAATCTTCAAAACCTATTTGATACAATCGATGACCCGATAAAAGATGATGAAGAATTTTTATCATCTAGCGAACTTGAATGGAATGAAGAAAGACTTGAGAAAAAAATGTTTAATATGTCAAGAGTAATTCGGTTGATGAACAACGGAAATGGCCCTGACATATTAGGTGTTTGTGAAGTAGAACATCAGTCGGTACTCGACAGCATGGTTCAAAAATATTTATCCGATCTAAATTATAAAACTGCTTACATAGAATCTCCGGATAACAGAGGAATTGATAATGGACTTGTTTATAAAGCGGATAAGTTCAAACTTTTAAATATTCAGGCAGACACAATTCATTTATCCTCGGGTTATCCTACAAGATTGATATTCGGAGTAAACCTGCTTACAATGAACAACGAGAAAATCACAGTGTTTGTAAATCACTGGCCATCTAGAAGAGGTGGTCAGGATGAATCGGAACAACATAGGATTATGGCAGCACTTACTTTACGAAATGCAGTTGACAGAATTTTTAATACTGATCCTGATTCTAAGATATTCATCATCGGTGATTTTAACGACGAACCTCATAATATTTCATTGTCCGAATCATTAAGAGCTCAGAGGATAATATGTGATTCTATTAATACAAAACCAGACACCGGCTTTAAAAATGAATTGTTCAATCTCTCTTTTGAAGCACATGAAAAAGGTGATGGATCTTACAAGTACCAGGATAACTGGAATATGCTCGACCAGATAATAGTTTCAGGTTCATTGATAATTGAAAATAATTTTTATTACTTATGCAAATCATTCGAAGTATACAAGCCTGAATTAATTGTAACTCGTTCAGGTAAGTATAAAGGGGCACCTTATCCAACCTACGGCGGAAAAAATTATTTAGCAGGCTTCAGTGATCACTTCCCGGTAATCGCAAAGTTTGTTTGGACGAGACAATAAAAAGATGAATAAAGAATTAATAATATTTGGCTCAAATGGTGCACTTGGCAATGGAGTGGTGAAAGCATTTCTGAAAAAAGATTATGATAAAATTTACTTATTCGATTTTAAGCACGATAAAATTTCACAAGCCAATGTCAAACAAATAATCATTTCAGATTTATCAGTTGAAGAAAATGTTTTAAAAGCTTTTAAAGAAATCATAGCTTCAAAAAACACTTCATTTTTCCTGTTCAGCACTATCGGCGGATTTACAGGCGGAAAAAAAATATGGGAAACTGATTCGGCTGAATTCGATAAGATGATGAATATGAATGTGAAGACAGGTTTCTTTTTGGCGAAACATTTTTCTGAATTGGTGAGGAACTCACATTCGGGATCAATTTGTTTGACCGCTGCATTTACCGGTTTGGTTCCTGAAGCAGGTAAAGCTGTTTATGGAACTTCGAAGGCAGCATTAATTCATCTCATTAACACAATTGCTGAAGAAGGTAAAGAAATAAAGTTAACGGCAAATGCAATTGCTCCGTTTATCATCGATACACCTGCTAACCGTGAATGGATGAAAAAAGCTGATTACTCAACCTGGATGAAACCGGAAGAGATCGGTGAATTTGTCCATTCTGTTTTTGTTAATTATAATTATTTAACGGGAAATATTTTTAAATTGACGAACAGATTTACCATCTAACAGCCTGCCATCCCAAATTTCAATTCTAAGCTTCATTTTCATTCTCTAAAAAATATTTTTGCCGGAAAGATTCGAAGACATTTATTCATCAAACTGACTTTTAATTGTTCAGTTTTGCATTTACAGACAGATTATATTTTTTATATTTATTTTTGCTGTGTCAAATTAAAAATGAAACTATTTTGGGAATAAGAGGTAAGAATGAATTTAACTGAGAAAATAAACAACGATCTTAAAGAAGCTATGAAATCCGGCGATAAAACAAAGCTTCAAACAATCCGATCAATCCGTGCACTATTACTTGAATTTGAAAAGAGCGGTACAGGTAAAAAGATGAACGAAGAAGAAGAAATAAAATTGCTTAGCACAGCGGCTAAGAAACGCAAAGAAGCCATCGAAGAATTCACAAAAGCCGGAAGAAATGATTTGTCTGCCATTGAACAGACTGAACTTAATATAATTATGTCTTATCTTCCGCAGCAATTAACTCCTGATGAGGTATTAAATCATGTTAAACAAATAGCTGAAAAAATTGGTGCTTCATCAAAGGAAGATTTTCCAAAGCTTATGCCTCTGGCAATTAAAGAGCTAAAAGGAAAAGCAGAAGGTAAACTCGTTAAAGAAGCGGTGGAAAAAATTCTTGGTGTACTTTGATTCTAATAGATGTTTTAATAATTCTCGGGACAATTATCGGGTTCATCCTCGGCTATAAAGATGGATTCGTTCGTAAGCTGGTTGGAATAATTGGTTTTGTAATTGCTGTTGCAACATCAGTTATGCTTGCCGGTAAATTTGGATTGTTAATTGAAAGTGCTTTCCGTATAGAATATTATCTCGCAGAAATAATAGGCGGAGTATTAATTTTTCTTGTAATTACCATAATATTCATGATACTAAAAAGAGTTGTTCATCCGTTTGATAAAGTTAATAACCTTATAAACCAGATAGTTGGCGGCTTAATCGGTTCCATCCAGATTTTATTTTTTCTGAGCGCAATTTTTTTAGTTGTAAATATTTTTGATCTTCCGGATAAAGAAACAAGAATAAATTCCCGTCTATATTTCTACACATACAAAGTTATACCATTAACCATAGAGTATGTAGGAACATACGCACCTGAACCACGAAAGCTGATTGAAGAATACATCAATCAGAAAGACACACTTCAATGATTAGTTCCGCAGTGCTGGAAAAACTTGAATTTCAGAAAATTCTTAATCACATCGTAAATTATGCAGTCACTGAGAATGGTAAGAAAAAGATTTCAAATCTTCTACCAGGAACTGAATTAAAAAATATTCTTGATGAAGGTAAAGCTGTCAGCGAAGCAAAAGAAATTTTGATAAGAAGTGTTCCTCCGAACTTTGATTCATTGCCAGATCTATTTGAAACTCTTGCTCAAGCCCGGATAGAAGGGGTTGTTCTCAGCTCAAAAAAAATTCTCGAAATTTTAAGGCTGGCTAAACTTTCACGTTCACTTAATCAATTCCTGAAGCAAAATGCTGAAATTGTTCCGTCACTCTTAAATTATCAGAATTATTTATTGACGGATAAAGTTTTCGAACATCATATAGAAAAAATTATTGATGAAACAGGTGAGATTAAAGAGAATGCAAGTCAGAAGCTTTCCGAAATAAGAAAACAAATCAGAGAAAAACAAAGTTCACTTGTCAAATCAATCAACAAAATAATGAAATCACTTGATGATGATGGAATTGTAAGAGAAGATTACCTGACGTTGAGGGACGGCAGAATGGTAATTCCAATCAAAGCTGAACATAAAAGACATTTAAGAGGATTCATTCACTCCGAGTCTGCAACCGGACAAACAGTCTACATCGAACCAGAACAAACACTTGAATTGAACAATGAAATTGTAACTCTCGGCTTTGCCGAAAAGCGTGAGATAGAAAAACTTCTTAAAGATCTCACACAACTGATTGGAAAAGAAAGTGAAAAATTAAAAGAAACTTTAAAGACTGTTGCATATCTTGATTCACTCTTTGCAAGAGCAAAATACTCTGTCGAAATTATCGGGGCCTTTCCGTCATTAATGCAGAATCAGGATTTTTTTCTTAGTGATGCAAGACATCCAGTGCTGCTTAAGAAACTTGGAAGAGAAAATACAGTTCCACTAAACCTTCAGTTGAAGGATCAGCGAGTTATTATTATTACCGGCCCAAATGCTGGTGGAAAAACTGTTGTATTAAAATCGATCGGCTTGCTGGCTTTACTTGTTCAATCCGGTATACATATTCCAGTCAGCCCCGATTCGAACTTTCATATCTTTAAAAATATTTTGATCGATATCGGGGATGAACAATCGATTGAAGACGACCTCTCTACATTCAGTTCACATCTGAACAATCTCAAAGACATTCTTATAAATTCAAAGGATGATTCACTTGTTCTGCTTGATGAAATTGGAACAGGTACAGATCCGGCAGAAGGTTCTGCACTCGGAGCTGCTGTTTTATTAAAGCTGAGAGATAATGGAGCACTTGTGTTTGCATCAACACATCACGGAAGTTTAAAAATAATTGCGAACAGTGAGCAGGGATTTGCAAACGCAGCAATGGAATTTGATCACGAAGAACTAAAGCCGACTTATAAGTTTAAGCCGGGAATTCCTGGATCAAGCTATGCATTTGAAATTGCAAAACGAAGAGGGCTTGATGATGAGCTTATAAAAACTGCTTCACAGATGATGGAAAGTGATAAATATAAATTAGAAAATTTTCTTGCAGAGATTGAAGCAAAATCAAATAAGCTTGAAACAAAGCTGAAAGAAATGGAAAGTGAAAATTCACGTTTAGCCGGGCTTTCTGATCTTTATAAAAATAATATCAATCGTCTTGAACTGGAAAAAAAAGAAATTCTTCGTAAAACAAAAATTGAAGCCGATGAATTTCTTAAAGGAGTCAATCAAAAAGTTGAAAATGTTATAAAGCAAATTAAGGAATCGGAAGCAAGAAAAGATGTCATCAAAGAAGCAAAAAAAATTATCACCGATATCAAAGCAGAAACTGAAAAAATATATTTGCCGGAAATCGAATCGGAAATAAATATCACTGATTTCAGTGTTGGATCTTTGGTTTCAATAAAAAATACGGCAACATCAGGGAAAATAATTCAAATCGATAAGCAGAAGAATAAAGCAATAATTGAATCAGGTTTAATAAAAATGCAGGTTGAACTTAAAGATTTAATTCCGGGGAAGAACCAAAAAAAAGAAATACAGGAACCACATTATCATAATTTGAATACATCGCCGGCTAAATATAGACTCGATATTCGTGGGAAGAAATCGAGTGAAGCAGATTTTGAAATTTTAAAATTCATCGATGATTCTTATATGTCAGGGTTGGATAGAGTTGAAATCCTGCATGGGAAGGGAACAGGTGCTTTGAAAAAAACAGTGAAAGAAATTCTTGATGAGCATAATAGAGTAAAAAAATATTATTTTGCACCTGTTGAATTTGGTGGAGAGGGAATTACAATAGTGGAATTAGATTAGGTCTATAATGATAAAAAAAATTTTAATAGCTAACAGGGGAGAAATCGCAGTTAGAATTATCAGGGCTTGTCGTGAGCTAGAAATAATTTCATCAGTAATGTATACTGATGCAGATAAAACTTCTCTTCATACACGATTGGCGGATGAGAGTTACCTCATTGGAAGTCCGATTGCGTCTGATTCTTACCTTAACCAGGAAAAAATTATTAATCTTGCTTTACAGATAAATGCTGATGCCATTCATCCCGGTTACGGATTTTTTTCTGAAAATGCTGCGTTTATTAAAGAGTGTGAAAAAAAGAAAATTAATTTTATTGGACCGTCATCTTCTTCAGTTGCACTGATGGGGAATAAGATTGAGGCGAGAAAATTAATGCTGAAGAATAATGTTCCAATAGTTCCGGGTACAACTGAACAAATTCGTTCTGTTGATGAAGGTTTAAAAGCAGCTACAAATATTGGATATCCGGTAATTCTGAAAGCAACCGCTGGTGGTGGTGGAAAAGGAATGAGAAAAATAGAATCTCATAAAGAATTTGAATCAGCATTCGAGGCCACCAAAAGGGAAGCTTTAAAAGCATTTGCTAGTGATGAAATTTATATCGAAAAATTTATAGTGAATCCTAGGCACATAGAAGTCCAGATTTTTGGAGACAAGAATGGAAATTATGTTCATTTATTTGAAAGAGAATGTTCAATCCAAAGACGTCACCAGAAAATAATTGAAGAATCACCCTCATCTTTTGTTGATGAGATAACACGTCAGAAAATAACCTCAGCAGCAGTTAATGCAGCCCGTGCGTGCAATTATTTTAACGCTGGTACCGTGGAATTTCTAATGGACGCAAATAAGAATTTTTATTTTCTTGAAATGAATACAAGATTGCAGGTGGAACATCTTGTAACGGAAATGATCACAGGTAAAGATTTAGTTAAAGAGCAAATCTCAGTTGCTTCAGGCAACAGACTATCTTTCAACCAAAATGATTTAAAAATAAACGGGCATTCACTTGAATGCAGAATATATGCTGAGGATCCATCCAATAATTTTTTACCGTCAACCGGGAAAATATTAGATTATCATCCTCCTTCTGGCCCGGGAGTCAGAGTCGAGTCAGGGTTTGTCACCGGGTCAGTAATATCAATCTACTACGATCCGCTCATATCGAAACTTGCCTGCTGGTCAGAAGACAGACATTCTGTTATTAACAGGATGTTAAGAGCTTTGACCGAATATTCAATCTCAGGACTCACAACAAATATTTCTTTTTTAAAATTGATTGTGGATAATAGTTTTTTCAGAAGCGGAGACATAAATATTAATTTTCTGGTTGATAACCCATTCGAATCATTGTCCAGAAGTACGAGTGAACAACTGAGTGTTGAGACTGAGAATATTGTTTCCATTTTTGCAGCTTTGCTTAAAGTAAATTCAATTAGCAGGGAAATGAGACACGATAACTCTGTAAAATTAAATAGTTGGCAGGAACAAATGTATGAATGAATTCATTGTAACTCTGAATAAAAAACAGACTAATGTAAAAATTCTGTCAGATACTGAACTGAGCGTAGATAAAGTAAGTCATAACTATGAATTAACAAAGGTGACTGATCATAGTTTTTTGTTAAAGCTGGAAGAAAAAGTATCTGAATTATCTGCAGAAAAAATTAATCACGATTCTTTCAAAATATTATTCAACAGTCAGCATTATGAAGTTTTTGTAAGAACTTTGATGAAGGAAAAAGCACTTAAAATGCTGGAAACTTCTTCATCCGATAAGCACCAATATCATGACATAAAATCACCAATGCCAGGACTAATATTAAAAATAATAAAAAATATAGACGATAAAGTTGAACAAGGAGAATCGATCATGATACTTGAAGCAATGAAGATGGAAAATGATATTAAATCACCTAAGGCAGGCTCTATTGAAAAAGTTTTTGTAAAGGAAGGAGATGCTGTTGAAAAGGGAATGATACTCTTTTCTATCAGGTGAATATTATTTTATTTTAATTTTCAAACAGATTGTAAAGAGATGATTCATTTGTTAAAAAATATGGAAAGAAATTATTGGATAGGTTTAATATTATTTTTTTCAACATTCATTTTTACTTCGTGCTCATCGACTACTGAAAACACCGAAATATCAAAACAACCATCAGACAGCAGTTATGTTTTTGATGATGTTCCACCTGAAGATTTTATAACAATTGAAACTCCAGCAGCACAACCAGGTGAAGTGTATATACTTCAGATAGGTGCATTTTCGAGCTTTGAAAAAGCAAAGCTATTCGCTGAATCGAGCAGGACAAAATTAAACCACGAAATTAAAGTAAGCTTTAATGAAAAAAATAATTTATATGTAGTCCAGATACATCCTGCATTTGATAACAAGCAAGACGCAGTAAATTATCAGAATGAATTAGATATGTACGATGAGTATAAAGATTCCTGGATTATTACTTTGATCCCATCCGACAATAAATAAAATAAAAAAGGTTAAGCAACCCTATCGCTTAACCTTTATTTTATTAACCCTCACTTTACGAGACTATTAGTAACCGAATAATTAAGTAAAAGGATTTTAAATTTTTTCTTTAATTAAAACCGAATGCCCAATCAACCGAACCCTTTCTAAAATTTTCATCCGAATAAAGTGGCTTTGGCTGAGGAACTAAATGAATTTCTTCCTCTAAGTTTGCTTCAACACTTTCCATATTATTAGTATTGATTATCTCTTGTGATTCATCTTTTTGTACAGTACTCAAATTTTCATTTTCAAGATTTATTTCTTCCTTAAAAAATAATTCCTGTTCAGAAGCAGTTACTTCTTCCTGAATTTCATTTGTATGTATTTCTTCAGTTACTGCAGCTTCTTCGCTCATGTTAAACAATTGGACTTCTTCTGCAATAGGAGTTTCTTCTGTAATATCATTTAAGATTATTTCATCTTTTACAGGTGAAACTGCTTCTAGTTCCGGTTCATTTTGCTCATCAGGGATTTCTGAATCAATATTGTCCACAACATTTTCAAGCATCTTTTTATTTTCAATGTCAGCAAGTGCTGAGTTCACACTATCATAAAGTGGAAATATTTTGCCGATAGAATTAAGTGTCAGAAATACTCTTGATTGATCAGTTGGCTCAATAATAACCATGTTACGGTTTTTATTTTTTAATCGTTTATATCCACTGACAAGTACACCAAGAAATGTCGAATCGAGATGCTGGCAATCGCTAAGATTTACAACTATATCCACATCAGTACCAATTATAGCTTCATTCAGGTATTCACTAAATTCAGCAGCCTCATTTAAAGTTGCTCTAACCAGATTAACATTAATTAGGATTGCATATTTTTTTAATTCTCTTTCAAATGACTCCATACTATCACCTTTCCTATACTTATTATTCCTGACTCAGATTTGGAAGAAATTTTTCATTATTCGTGCCAAGAAACCGTCGATAATTCAACGGTTCCTTGGAGTATGGTAGTGAATTCAACACTAGCCAAATAAATTTTATTATTCAAACCAAGAAACAATTTCTAGCTGACCGGTTCCAGGATATCCTGGAGGAGATGCTATCATTAATCTTTCATCATATCTATAAGCTTTTGAAAAACCGTGTGCTGGCCATGGGTCACTCACAAGTTTTCTATAGTATTGCTGTACTCCGCCGAGCAGTCGTAACTGTCCGCTGTTTGGTCGGGTGCTGGGATTTTCAGCTCCGAAACCTTGTGTCCTGCAAAAAATAGAAGCGTGCAGATTTATACCGTTATGGTTTGCCGGTTTATCCGAAACCAATACGTCCATTTCAGTTACAATACCGAATAAATCTGTTGAATTTGGATTAACAGTGGGATCTGAATTATAAACTATATCGTTATCAATATAAATTCTTTTGTTTGATCCAACGGTATATTGTCCTTTAATAACACCTTTTAATCTTAGAATAGCATTATGTGCATAAATGACTCCGTTAGGTGCAAATGTTGAAAGTAAGAATGTACTGTCTGGTTTATTAATTCTGCTTCTGAATTTTATGCTATCGCCTGCAAAAGTTAGATATAATGTATCCTTACCTGTAAATTTTTTACCTCCAGTTGATGCCATTGTTGAAAGGTCGGTGACGGAAGTAGCCGGCATTTGTACATCAACACCTTGCTCGAATCCACCTAAAAATTTCGGAGTGAAAGGTGGTAAATTATATTTAATACCTTTCTTTGTGGTAACTTTTCCAAAAAATACGGGAGATTGGCTAACTGTTATATAATCTTGTGAATGCCAGGGTCCCCAAACTGTATCACCATCGTGCCAATGAATTCCACTTTCTGATACTGAGTAGTATGCATATTTGGAAAACCTGCTTGGCTGAAAAGTTACTTCAACAGTTTTTGTTATTCCACCAAAAGTTCCAACAGATGTTAACTTTCTTACGTTTTTAAATGGATCTATAACTTGAACTGTAACATCAAATTCTCCATCATTAAATTGCATGTCAGAAAACCCAGCATTCCATGCATTATTCCTGAAAATTTCATTGCAGGCCATATTTACTCCACTAACAGCAATGCTGTGAGCTGTGGTTTTCGCATTGTAATCTGCCATGTTTTCAATGGTTTGTGTTGACAATCTGTTTGATTTACTGCCCATTGTCATATAGAGCAGACTGAAACCAATTACTAATAAAAGTGATAATTTACCCATTGTAATTACTCCTTAACGATTAAATAAATTTCTTGCAGCCATTCTAATCTGTCTCCAGAATACAGTCTGATATTTTTCGTTGTAAGCAGCTACGTCTTCTACTGAAATATCAATCTGCATAGTATAGATTTCGCCTGGATCAGTTATTGGAAATGTTAGTGCATTTCCCAGCGCATTAAAAAAGTACATTTTAAAATGTGTTACACCTAAATTGACTCCAACCGGTGCTTGACTATTTACAACACGATATAAAAATCTGTCTCGAGGATTTGGTGTTTGTGGTATATCTGTGTTATAATCAAAATAATATCTTACAGTATCTACTATTCCATTACTATTTACATCAGTCAGATATTTAATGTTACTTGAATCAGCATAAATAATTGCTTTAGTTGGGATAGGAATTTTCTGCCAATTAGAGCAATAACCAATTTTTCTGAAATCTGCTTCCAGAATCTGAACAGTAGTTGCCAGGTTTGTTTGCGCCACTAAGTTACTCGAGCCTCTGTACATATCTTCAGTTGATGAACCGTGAACTCTGAAGAGAGAAAGCATAAGAATTCCACCTATAATGATTGACCCCAGAATATCTAATATTACATTTGTTCCCATATTGTTCTCCTATCTAAAAAACCAATAACTAAATATTGCCGATGTATAAAATGTATCT
>JANWIS010000107.1 GCA_025449775.1 Ignavibacteriaceae bacterium | reverse complement strand
TCTGCAATTCACTGAAGCAGTTCTTTATCTTTCGAAATAATTTTTTTTATTAAATGATTGAAACAATAAAAAAATATTGCAATAGCTTAACAGAATACTCACGATATAAAACCCGTGAAGTTTCTATCGGAGATGTTCCGCTTGGCGGAACTAATCCAATCCGTATTCAATCAATGACCATCACCGACACAATGAATACAAAAGCAACTGTTGAACAATCAATACGGATGGTTGAAGCCGGATGTGAATATGTTCGTATAACTGCTCCAAGCATAAATGAAGCAAGGAATCTTGAAAATATTAAAAAGGAATTAAGAGCACGAGGATACTCAGTTCCACTAATTGCAGATATTCACTTTACACCAAATGCTGCAGAACTTGCTGCAAGACTCGTTGAGAAAGTAAGAATCAATCCGGGTAATTATGCTGATAGAAAAAAGTTTGAAAAGTTCGAATACACTGATCAGGAATACCAGGAAGAACTTGATAGAATCAGAGAAAAGTTTGTTCCGCTGGTTAAAGTTTGTAAGGAATATGGAACAGCAATGAGAATCGGAACAAACCATGGTTCGCTTTCAGACAGAATAATGAACCGCTTCGGTGATACTCCGCTCGGAATGGTTGAATCTGCTTTGGAGTTTGTTAGGATTTGTGAAGACCAGAATTATTACAGCATTGTTCTTTCGATGAAAGCCAGTAATCCGAAAGTTATGGTACAAGCATACAGGCAGTTGATTCAGAAGATGGAAGAAGAAGGAATGAATTATCCCATTCATCTCGGAGTGACAGAAGCAGGTGGTGGTGAAGATGGAAGAATAAAATCTGCTGTGGGAATAGGAACATTGCTTGAAGATGGAATTGGAGATACAATTCGTGTTTCACTTACAGAAGATCCTGAATATGAATCACCGGTAGCAATAATGCTCGCAGACAGGTATGTGAAAAGGAAAAATGAGAAAACTATTTTGCCAATCACAGAAGCACCGATCGATCCGGTTCATTACAAAAGAAGAGAAACATTTGAAGTTCTTGGAATTGGAGGCAGTCATGTTCCAATTGTAGTTGCTGATTATCATTCGAGAAATATTTCAAGCCAGAAAGATCTTATTGATATCGGTTATAAGTACGATGCTGTAACTGATAAGTGGTCTATTGCCGAAGCTGCTGCTGATGCAATTTATCTTGGAAAACAAAATATAGACTTTGGTGTTCCTGAAAACATCAAGTTAATTCTGGATTATAAAGAATGGGAAAAGCTTGAATCAAAAAGATTGAGATATCCTCTGTTAAATAAAGAAGATTTCCTGAGAGGTAAGGTTTTTTCAGATCAATTAAATCTTTTAAGAATAAAATTAAATGACCTTGACGATGAACTGACTACAAAAGTAAAAGATGATCTCAAACTTATTCTGATTGCTGAAACGGATAATGAAAATGGAATGGCTGAACAGAGGAGATTATTCTTTGAGCTTGTCATTCGTGAAATCAAAAATCCTGTTATTGTCAAAAGAAATTATGTTAAGCTTGATACAGATAAAATACGTTTATATTCTTCAACTGACTTTGGGGCTTTACTCGTCGATGGGTTCGGTGATGGAGTTTGGATAAATGCCGATATTATTGAAAAGGAAGAAGCATTAAAATATGCGCTTAAGTCGGTTAACGATAATGAAACTAAAGCGGAATTTATCAACAGAACGCTATTCGGAATATTACAAGCAACAAGAACACGGATATCAAAAACAGAATACATTGCCTGTCCATCCTGTGGAAGAACACTCTTCGATCTTCAGGAAACTACTGAAATGATAAGAAAACGTACTGAACATCTTAAAGGAGTAAAGATTGCCATAATGGGATGCATTGTTAATGGTCCTGGCGAAATGGCTGATGCTGATTATGGTTACGTTGGTTCCGGAATTGACAAAATAACTCTTTACCGTGGAAAGGATATTGTAAAGAGAAATGTCCCTTCCTCACAGGCAGTAAATGTATTAATTAGCCTGATAAAAGAAGATGGAAACTGGTCAGAAGATTCCAAAAACGATATTTTCTAAACTTAATAATTATTGCGACTTAGGACTTTTTCAGCTATATTTTGATACTTAATATGAATAGAAATAAAAAGAAAAATCTAAAATTCCTGGAGATTGCCCTGATAAGGGATAATAAAATTCCCGGATAAAAAAAATTAGGAAATGCACTTCAAACAAAGAAGTGCATTTTTTTTTGAAATGAGTGGTAAAGAGATTATAAAATATCTGGAAGAATGGGCACCAAGAGGAATCGCCTGGGAGAAAGATAATGTAGGATTGCAGGTTGGTAATCCTGAAAATAAGATTAAAAATATCATGTTAAGTCTGGATCTTTCAGACAAAGTAATTGAGTCTGCCGTCAAAGAAAACTGTAACCTGATTATCACTCACCATCCGATTTTTTACTACCCATTAAAAAATATTGACCTGTCTGAAAACAGAAAAGCACAAATGATTGAGAAATTAATCAAAAATAATATCACTCTTTATTCAGCTCACACAAATCTTGATTTCACAAAAGATGGAGTTTCTTTCCAACTTGCAAAAAAAATAAATCTTAAAAAAATCAGGTTTTTAAAAAACATTTCTGAAAACCAGGTTAAGCTCACTGTGTTTGTTCCGGAATCACATGTTAACAAAGTAGCTGACGCAATTCATGATTCCGGTGGTGGAATAATTGGTGAATATTCTAAATGCAGTTTCAGAATAGAAGGTATCGGGACGTTTCTTGGATCTGCTAAAACTTCTCCGGCTATTGGTACAAAAGAAGTCCGGGAATCAATAGAAGAAATAAAACTTGAAGTGATTGCAGATGAATGGAGATTAAATCAGATATTAAATTCCATGAAAAAAGTTCATCCTTATGAAGAACCAGCATATGATATCTACAAATTAAAAAATGATAACGTCAATTATGGAATTGGAGCTATTGGAGAATTTGAAACAGCAATGAGTTTGAATGAATTTCTGAAAATAGTTTCATCAAAATTAAATACTTCCACATTACGATATACTACAGGTAATTCGAAGAGAATTCGATCTGTAGCAGTCTGCGGAGGATCTTGCGGTGAATTGATTGATGAAGCAATTAAACAACAAGCAGATGCCTTTGTTACTGCCGATCTTAAGTACCACTCTTTTCAGGATGCTGAAGGAAAAATATTTTTAGTAGATGCAGGACATTACGAAACAGAAGCGCCTGTATTAGATGAAGTCCGGAACAGATTAAAAAAATTCTTAAACAGAAATAAAAATATAAAAGTATTAAATTATAACGGTTCAACAAACCCGATAGTTTTTTATAATATAAAAGGAGCCAATTAAAATTGTATAATAGGATAAAAATTCTTTATCACCTGCAAAAAATTGATGATCAGTTAGATGAGCTTGAAGAACTGCGCGGAGACCTTCCTAATATGGTAAGAGATCTTGAAGAGAAAATCAAAAACCTTAAAACTGAAATCGAGTCTAAAGAAAATGAACAGAAAGAATCTGTGACAAAAAGAGATTCCAATGAAAGCGAGATTGAAAAGCACAGAGAGAATCAGAAAAAATTCAAAGCACAACTATACCAGGTAAGAAACAATAAAGAATACGATGCTCTTACAAAGGAGATAGATCATACGGAAGAACAGATAAATAAACTTGAATCAGAAAACAATTCATTGGCCGATAAAAGTAAGAACTTCACCCAAGAGATTGAGGATATTAAACCGAGGCTGGAAGAGTTCAAGGGTGAGTTAAAGGAGACAGAATCCGATCTTAAAGAAATAATAAAAGCTAATGAAAGAGAAGAAACAAAGCTGCGTGATGAAAGAAAAATAATTGAATCTGAAGTTAAGAAAAGTGATATGTCTGCTTATGAAAGAATCAGAAAAGCAAAGAAAGGAACTGCTGTTGCTACCATCAGAAGATCGGCTTGTTCGGGCTGTCATAACATCGTCCCATCTCAAAGACAGCTTGAAATCAGGAGAAATAATCGTTTATTTTTCTGTGAATATTGTGGTAGGATATTAGTTTCTTCTGAAATTTCTGATGAAGTTGATAATAAATAACCTGCTAAAAATATTTACTGACTGCTGATTTCGGAATTTCGATTCATTATATTGGTTTCCAGTTAACAAATTTTAATAATCCGTAAGATAAAAACCGGGTTAATTTCTTTAATAAAAAATTTTTAGAGAAAAATAAAATAGTTCAGTCCGGGCAATTGCTCCCAATAATAATCTTGTGAGAGGAAAGTCCGAACTTCGTAGAACAGGGTGCCGGGTAACGCCCGGGGATTGTGGAAGTAATTCTATGATCACGGAAAGTGCCGCAGAAAATATACCGCTCCGATTTTATCGGGGTAAGGGTGAAAAGGCGGGGTAAGAGCCCACCGCTTTGTTGGTAACAACATTGGCAAGGCAAACCACACCCGAAGCAAGGTCAAATAGGGAGATCGTTTCTTAATTAATTTTAAGAAGCGGAGTTGTTCGCTCCGTAGTTCTCCGGGTAGACCGCAAGATCCCTTTAGCAATACCGGGGCTAGATAAATGATTGCCGTCCTGTTTAAAATCGGGATTACAGAATTCGGCTTACAGGACTGAACTTTTTTATTTGTTCTTTTAGAAAATAAAACTTCCTATGGGAACAAAGCGCTGGAAAATAAAAGAAGTTTCTGAAGAACAATCTGTACAGTCTCTTGCGGATTCGCTGAACATTTCTATAATACTTGCCAAACTTCTTCTACAAAGAAACATTAATACCTTTAACGAAGCCAAACAATTTTTTCGTCCTTCACTCGAATTACTTCATGATCCGTTTCTCATGGATCAAATGGAAACTGCAACCTCTAGAGTTATTACCGCACTCACTGAAAATCAAAAAATTTGTATTTATGGAGACTATGATGTCGACGGCACCTGTGCAACTGCTCTTCTTTATATGTTCCTTAAAGAGCTAGAGGCAAATGTTGAGTTCTATATTCCAAAAAGATTAGAGGAAGGATATGGACTTTCAATTTCAGCTATAGATAGTGTAAAAGAAAAAGGCACAAACCTTATGATTACAGTTGATTGCGGCATCACTGCTATCTCAGAAACAGAATATGCAAATCAACTTGGAATAGAAGTTATTATATGCGATCATCATCAGCCTAAAGATGAACTTCCAAATGCATTCGCTGTTCTCGATCCTTTAAAACCAAACTGCAACTATCCATTTAAATATTTATCCGGAGCCGGAGTTGCCTTTAAACTTGCACAGGGTTTGTGCGAAAGGATCGGCAAGCGTGAACTTCCATTGAAATATTTAGACCTTGTCGCTCTTGCCGGTGCTGCGGATATTGTGCCGATTATTGATGAAAACAGAATTTTAGTAACTGAAGGTTTAAACCAAATTAATTTGAACCCCAGACCCGGAATTGAAGCATTGATTGAGATGAGTAAATTACAACCAGGTCAACTTTCTTCCGGGCAAATTGTGTTTACTGTTGCACCAAGAATAAATGCTGTCGGCAGACTGGGTAATGCCGAACGTGCAGTTCACCTTCTAATTGCAGATAACAAAAAAGATGCTCTTGAACTAGCTCAGGTTCTTGAGACAGAAAATTACGAGAGAAGAAAGATTGACGTCGATACTTTTGAATCGGCGAAGGAAATTGTTGAATCCCAAATTGATTTGGGTGAAGATCTTGCTATTGTTCTTCACAATGAAAACTGGCATCCCGGTGTAATTGGAATTGTAGCTTCAAGACTGGTTGAAAAATATTACAGACCTTCTGTTCTATTAACAACTATTGATGGAATTGCGAAAGGGTCAGCCAGAAGTATAAACGGTTTTAATATTTATGAGGCTTTGCAAAAATGTGAAGACCTGCTATTACATTTTGGCGGGCATCAGGCTGCTGCCGGACTTGCAATGGAGCTGGAAAAAGTTGATGAGTTCAGGATCAAGCTTAATGAAGTTTTAAAAACATCAATTACAAGAGAAGACCTTTCTCAGGAAATCATCATCGATTCAAAAATCAGGTTCTCTGATATAACTCCTAAATTTTTACGTGTCCTGGATCAGTTTGCACCGTTCGGACCGGGAAATCTTCGTCCTGTTTTCTTAACCGAAGGAGTTCATATTTCCAACATGCCAAGAATTGTCGGGAACAATCATCTACTGGTAAGTTTAAAACAAGAAGGTACAGATAAAACTTTTGATTCGATTGGTTTCAATATGGGTGAACATTATGAAATGACAAAACAAAATAACAATGCATTCGATATTGTATTTTCAATTGACAAAACTGTACGGGACAGCAGAATTTATCCGCAATTAAAATTAAAAGATATAATAGTAAAAAATTAGATCAGGAGAATTTCGATGTCAGGGCATTCAAAGTGGGCAACAATCCGTAGAAAAAAAGGTGCATTAGATGCCAAGCGGGGAAAGCTCTTTACAAAACTGATTAAGGAATTAACAATTGCTGCAAGAGAAGGCGGAGGCGATCCTGCAGGAAATCCAAGACTTCGCCTTGCTATTGATAATGCAAAAGCTGCAAATATGCCGGCTGATAATATCGAACGTGCCATTAAAAAAGGTACCGGAGGATTAGAAGGAACAATTATCAACGAGTTAACTTATGAAGGTTATGGTCCCGGTGGAATAGCACTTCTTGTTGATGTTGCAACCGATAACAAAAACAGAACTGTAGCTGAAGTCAGACACATATTCAGCAGGATTGGTGGAAATATGGGAGAAAGCGGTTCTGTTGCATGGATGTTTGAGAAAAAAGGGGTGATCACTATGCCGAAGCAGGGAAAATCTGAAGATGAAATTATGGAAACAGTTTTGAATGCCGGTGCTGAAGATTTACAGACTGAAGATGAGTTCTATCAGATCCAGACAAATGTTGAATCATTTGAGCCTGTGAGGAAAGTACTCATTGACAAAAAATTAATTATTGAGAATGCTTCACTTCAGTGGGTTGCAAAAAATACAATTAAGATTGCCGGTGAAAATGCAGAGAAAATGATAAAGTTAATTGAAGGACTTGAAGACTGCGATGATGTACAAAACGTATTTACAAATGCCGACTTCGATGAAGATTTCATCAGGCAGCAATCATGATTTTAACACTCACTCACGATAAAAAATAATGATCATCCTTGGTGTCGATCCGGGTACAAACATTACCGGTTATGGACTAATCGAATACACCAATAATAAATTCAGAAGAATTTCCCACGGGGTAATTAACCTACCTTCCTCCAAACCGATTCCAGAAAGATTAAAAATTATCTACGATGAACTAAGTAACCTTTTGAAAATCTACAAGCCGGATGAATTCGCAATTGAAACAGCATTTTATGGGAAGAATGTTCAATCGGTTATGAAGATAGGTTATGCCCGTGGTGTTTCAATTCTGGCAGCTATTCATAATAAAATTCCTGCAAGCGAATATTCACCTCGTGAAGTAAAGAAAGCTGTGGTCGGGAGAGGTGCTGCTTCAAAAGACCAGGTAAGTTATATGGTGAAAGCGATTTTAAATGTTAAGAAGATTAAATTTAAACCTGATGAAAGTGATGCTCTTGCAATAGCACTTTGTCATGCATTCAGACTAAAAGCGCCTACATTTAAAAAAAGTAAAAGCTGGAAGGAATTTGTCGAAGCGAATCCGAACCGTGTTATTAAATAATTGAAATATTTAAAGATTAAAAGATTCAAAAATTGTTTAAACCAATTTTTAATTATTGTTAAGTAAAATGAAGGCAGGAACATTCGAGGATTTGAAAGTGTGGCAGGATTCAAGGGAATTTGTTGAATCAATTTATGAAATGACTTCTTCAAATAATTTTGCAAAAGACTTTGGATTAAAAGATCAAATTCAAAGAGCTGCTGTTTCGATTATGAATAATATTGCTGAGGGATTTGAAAGGAATAACAACAAGGAATTTGTAATCTTCTTAAAATATTCAAAGGGTTCAGCAGGAGAAATTAGATCAATGTTATATGTTGCTTTAGATTTAAAATATATATCGAAAAACACATTCGATGAATACTACAAAAATGTTATAAAGATTATTACACAGATTTCAAATTTTATAAAGTATCTCAAAAATTATTCCGGTAAAAAATAATTTGCTTATAATTTTTCAAATGAGTTTACAATATTTCAATCTTTAAATTTTTTAATCGGGCATGATTGGGTACTTAACAGGAAAAATAATTTCATCCAAACCAACACAAGTTCTGCTTGATGTTAATGGAGTTGGCTATGAAATAAAAATCTCTATAAACACTTTTGAGAAACTTGGCGGAAATAGCTCTGCCTCACTTCATATTTTTACAAATGTAAAAGAAGATTCGATTACCCTATTTGGTTTTTATTCCGAAGCAGAGAAAGAAATGTTTGAACTTCTTATTTCAATTAATGGTGTCGGACCAAAATCAGCTTTGAGTTTATTATCAGGAATTTC
>JANWIS010000106.1 GCA_025449775.1 Ignavibacteriaceae bacterium | reverse complement strand
CAAGGCGGCGGATCACGTGGTATTTTTTCCTTTGGAAAAAGTAAAGCAAAACTTATAAGTCAATCAGGACAAAGAGTAACATTTCGTGATGTTGCAGGTGCAGATGAAGCGAAAGTTGAGTTGCAGGAAATAATCGAGTTTTTAAAAGAGCCTTCTAAGTTTCAAAAACTTGGTGGAAAGATTCCACGTGGTGTACTTTTACTCGGACCTCCCGGAACAGGAAAAACTTTATTAGCACGTGCTGTTGCCGGTGAAGCCGGTGTTCCGTTCTTTTCAATCAGCGGAGCTGATTTTGTGGAGATGTTCGTAGGAGTTGGTGCAAGCCGTGTAAGAGATTTATTTGAACAGGGAAAAAAGAGTGCGCCTTGCATTATTTTCATTGATGAAATTGATGCTGTTGGCAGACACAGAGGTGCAGGCCTTGGTGGCGGACATGATGAAAGAGAACAGACACTAAATCAATTACTTGTTGAGATGGATGGCTTTGAACAGAACAGTGGTGTTATAATAATTGCTGCAACAAATCGTCCCGATGTTCTTGATCCTGCGTTGTTACGGCCCGGAAGATTTGACCGGCAAGTTGTTGTTGACAGACCAGATGTGAAAGGAAGAGAAGGTATTTTGAAGGTTCATACACGCAACATTCCTCTCGATGATAAAGTAAATCTTGAAGTACTTGCAAAAGGTACACCTGGTTTGGCAGGAGCTGATCTTGCAAATCTTGTTAATGAAGCTGCACTTCTTGCTGCAAGAAAAGATAAAAAGAAAGTGGAGATGCTGGATTTTGAAGAAGCAAAAGACAAAGTGATGATGGGAATGGAAAGAAAGAGTTTGATAATTTCTGAAGAAGAAAAGAAAACGACTTCATATCATGAAATTGGCCACGTACTTGTTGCGAGAATGATTCCCGAGGCAGATCCGGTTCACAAAGTTACAATAATCCCGAGAGGTCGTGCACTTGGTGTTACAAGCTATCTTCCTATTGATGAGAAGCATACTTATTCAAAAGAATATCTTGAAGCTGTAATTACTTATGCACTTGGAGGAAGAGCTGCTGAAAAAATAGTTTTCGGTCATTATACAACCGGTGCAGGAAATGATATTGAAAAAGCAACAAACATTGCACGTAAAATGGTTTGTGAATGGGGTATGAGCGATAAAATGGGACCAATGAGCTACGGTGCAAAGGAAGAAGAAATATTTCTGGGTAGAGAAATTCAGAAGCACAGAGATTACAGTGAAAAAACTGCAATCGAAATTGATGAAGAAATCCGTTCAATAGTAAATAAAGCAATGATTCGTGCTGAGAAGATATTAATGGATAATATCGATTTACTTCATAAACTTTCCAAAGAACTTCTTGAAAGAGAGATCCTTGATTCAGATGAGATAGAAAGAATAATCAAAGGAGAAGCACTTCCGCCTGTTCCATCAGATGGAAATGGAGGTAAGAAACAGGAAGAACAAATTCCTGATCATGTTAAAGTGCTGATCCAGCAGCGAAAGCAAAAGGATACTCCAGTAAAAGATGACGCAAATTGATTACGGTACGATTCAATATAGAGATGAATTATTCAGAAAATTAATTCATCTCACTTCTCTTTCAATTCCAATAGTCTACTATTTTATTACTACTGAAACTGCTGTATTTATTCTTGCTGTTCTTGCTGCTTTAGCATTAATAATTGATCTGTCTCGGTATTTCCATCCGGAGATTGGAAAAGTTTTTTATAAGATTTTCGGTTTCCTCCTAAGGGAACACGAAGTTGATCATAAAAAGAAAAATCTCAACGGTGCTACTTACGTACTCATTTCGGCTTTAATAAGTGTTCTAATTTTTCCAAAAGTAATTTTTATTACTGCCTTTTCAATTCTGATCGTAAGTGATTCTCTTGCAGCAATTATTGGAAGAAAATTTGGGAAACGAAAGTTTCTTTCTAAAAGTCTCGAGGGAACTTTAACATTTTTTGTTAGTGCATGTATTGTGATTTTATTTACACCAAAAGTCGGCGATTTTTTTGAAGAATACCTGATCGGGTTCACTGGAGCTTTTGTTGGTGCAATTGTTGAAAATATTTCATTCAAATTAATTGACGATAATTTATCAATACCGCTTTCGGTTGGATTTGCAATATGGGGATTATATCTGGCAATTCTTCCGAAGCTCGATTTAACATTATCAAACGTACCGAGATAAGAATGAAAAATAAATTTTCGGTTTTTCCGGCATGGATCCTGTTAACACTGACTTTTGTCATCATTGTTCTCGCACTTCTTTTCATTTTTATTTACTATGTGAAATCAGAGAAGTCTGCAAAAGGTTTTGAAGATGAGATATTTGTAGTGGCAGATTCTTTAGAATATGAACAGCTGCTCGAACCGCTTCAGTTAAGTCTCGAAAAAGAAATTTATACTCCTCAACCCGAAAAATCTTTCATACTAAAGAGAATAAATGTAGAAGAATTTGAAAGTAAAAAAGAGACAAAGAATATTATCATTGCGGCTCCGCTAAATTCAGGAAGCCAGACTTCAGATTTTATCGAAACGGTTGTCGATACTTCAACCGAAAATAAATTATCATCAGATTCAGGTTTTGTGGCTTACAAATACGATCTATGGGCAAAAAACCAGATTGTTGCTGTACTTTCAGCACCATCCATTGAAGCACTTAAATCTAAAATTACTAATAACTCTGATAACATTTTAAATGCTTTTCAAAAAAAATCCGATGAGAGACTTTTTGAAAATCTTTATAACCCGGCTGATGAGCAGAAGAATACAGAAGGAAAATTTCTCAAAGATTTTGGCTGGATAATTTATGTTCAATCGGATTTCAATATTGCATTGAATAATCATGAAGAAAAATTCGTCTGGTTAAAAAGAACTACAGGTAAAGAAGCAGAGTATTGGATTTTTATTCACTGGATTGAGAATGGAAATCCGTCATATCTCACACAGGATTCAATCAAAGTGTTACGGGACAGACTGACGAAGAAATTTTACTCAGCAGATGACTCATCGGATATGGTTGTTGAAGAGGATTATTTCATTGTGAACGAAGTAGATTTTAACAGCAAGTATGCTTTATTCACACAGGGATTGTGGAAAATTAATTTTGATGGATCCGGCGGACCTTTTGTAAATTATTTTTTTTATGATGAAAAATCTAAACGTGTTTATATGATTGATGGTTCTGTTTTTGCTCCAAAGCATTACAAAAGAAATTTAATCCAGCAGGCAGATGTAACAATTCAATCATTCAGAACAGAAGCTGAGTTGACTGCTGACAGAAAAAATGAACTGCTGGAAGCGATCGGAAATTAATTTTTTAAAACTTCCTGCAATGCCGGATGAAGCTGGAATCCGGGAAAGTCATTTAATATTTTCTGTAAATAAATTTTAGCTCTATCAGTTCTGCCATGCTGAACTTCATAATAAGCACGATTAGAAAGCATTCGACCGGTTATATTTTCAATATTATCAATATAGATATTCCTGTTTGATGCTATCCTGATCTGAAAATCAGGATCTGGTGCCGGAACATATTCACTTCCTCTCACAACCTTGTAGAAAAATAAATGTGGTACCATGTTAAAACCTTCAGGAAGTTTCACTTCACCTTTTTTCATTTCATGATCTACAATTTCAGGTGCAATAAAATAATCTCTTTCACTGACATTTGTTAAAATGAGATTGCTCATTATTGTACGGTATAAAGATTCTAAACGGTTGGCATCAAATTTTTCATCTCTCTCAAATGGTTGAAGTTCAACCAAGAATTTATCAATCTCACTTTTTACACCTGAAAAAACTTTTGGATCCTGATTATTTATCTGCTTGAAATACCAGGATCTCCTGAGTAATTCTTTATCAATTACAGTAACATCTTTTCTAAAGTTTTCAACTGCCTGATAATAATAAGATGATGAAATAAAATAATCCCATTGATAGCTGAATATTATAGAATTTTCGGGAACACTTTTCAAAACAGATTTTGTGTAATCCTCAAACGTGTAAACATTACTCTGATTTACTTTTATGAAATTAAAATAAAATTGAATGAGCAGAACAATCGCGAGGAAAGCTAAAGCATATTTCTTAGGAAGACTTTTCATCTCAAGGATTTTTATTACGCCGAATACCGCAAAGAAAGAAATCATAATAAATGCAAGAAGAAAATATGAATCGATATCATAAATATCATAATTGATAGAGTATAAAACACTGAAAGCGAATGTAATGAGTATAAACAGGAATAATTTTTTTGCTCTGAACATTGAAACAAAAAAACCGATTGCCGAAATAAGCAGGCTGAGAAAAAATTCTAAAGGTAAAATGCTGAAGAAATGACTTAATTGTTTCCCGGCAGAATCAAATGAAGTAAACAGCCAAACCTGGTATTGCTTGCCTGTGATATGCCTATAAATTCTTTCCCAATCAGTAGGATTGCTCCAGTTTAAAATTGGATTCTGAGATGCTCTGATCGGAAGGTAGGTATAAACAATTATCAGAACGGGCAGAAAAAATAAAAGCATCAGTAAAATCTTTTTAAAGCTTGCTGAATTATAACCGTACCTCGAAAAAAATAAGTAAGATGTTCCTAATAAAATTAAAAGGGTAGTCATATGGTTCGTAAAACCGAGAGCAAGAAAAAATGCAAATACCAGCCAGTTATACAGCTTGTCATTCTCAAACGAGCTGACAAAAGCTTTTAACAGAAAAAAGATTGTCAGAGAAATTAATAAAAGATGAAGCGAGTAAACTTCTACTGATGTGCTTTGAAACCAGAACGTCCTGCTGAATGCAAGTGTCAATCCTCCGAAAACTGCAGAAAGTATTTTAAAATTATCGGACAATTCAATTTGCTTTACCGGTTCTTCAGGTTTCCCTCTGCTCTTTCTTTTCTCTTTTTTAGGTGCTTCTATTTTTTTGAACACCAAGAGATTATCAAGTGAATACTTAATCGTAAAAGTAAAAACACCGATTGCACTGCTGCAGTAAATTGCTGCAAGCAGATTCATCTGGAAAATTTTTGTGAAGGGAAGTGGAATTAGAGAGAACAGGTAACCGAGCATTGTAAAAAGAGGATAACCGGTCGGGTGCGCAATTCCAAGTGTAATCTGAACTGCTGCTAATTCACCCGAATCAATCTGTACGACAGATGGTGCAAGTGTAAAAATATAAATTATAAATGCAAACAATGCAGTGAAAAGGTAAAAGTGTTTTTTTAAGAATGGCATAAATTATTTCTTGCTTACGATTTCCGAAAAATAGTCTCTGTTTGATTTAAAGACTGATTTGATTTTTCTTTTTAATATGTTTCCCTCACTAATTTCCAGAAGCTTTGCAAGCTTTGCAAATCTTTTGTCATCATCAGCTATTTTTGACGAAATGCTGTTAAATGCAACCTGGTTAAAAATTTCTAATTTCTTCAGGAAAATGTAATTATCAGCCAGTTCAGTTAAAACTTTTTTATTTTTTTTAGCTCCGGCAAACTCTTTAAGTATTAAAGGAATTGAATTGCCTAATATTTTTTTCGATAATTTTTCTTCTGAAAGCAGTATGTAATGAACCATATATTCAATATCGTTTAAACTTCCCGGATTCTTTTTAAGGTCGATCAAATTCATTTCCGCCGGGAAAGTTGGTGGAGATTTTGCACGAATCTCACTAATACCTTTATAGATTTCTTCAACGGAAAGGTTCGATAATCTTGTGATGAATGAATCAGAAAGCTCATCAAATAATTTTTCTTTTCCACAGACTAATCTTGCTTTTAAAAATGATTGCAGTTCCCAAATTCTTGCACGATTACTGTAATACACTTTATATTTTCCCAGATCCCAAACAAGCTGACTGCTTTCTCCTTCAGGTCTTAATCTGCAATCTACTTTAAATGGAAATAATCCTTTCTTTAATATACCAAGCAGGTCTTGAAAATCTTTTTGTATTTTTTCATACTTACTTGAATTATTTACAGCAAAAATCAGATCCACATCAGACATAAAGGACATTGTTTTTGTACCCGTACTTCCAAGTACAACAATAAAAAAATCATTCTTCCATTTTTTCTTATTGCTGAACTCATCAGCATTTCTCCGGATTCTTTTGATAATTGATTCGCTAATTATTATAGAGGCTCTATTTGCATCGATGAGCGTTAAAGTCAACTGAACGGAGATTTTAAAAAGCAATTCTTTTATCGGAGTAAAAACAATTTCTTTTTCATCAACTTTGTTTAAAAAATCTCTGCTTAAAAACTTTTCACGTAAAATTTTATCTTCAGCGAACAGATCAACAGTATATTGAGAATACTCACACAGCTTGAGAAATATTTTAAAAAAACTTTCATCTCTGAACTCGTTATACCATATAGAAGGAAAATCTGCTTGCTTGATAACTCTTATAAAATTTGTCAGGCACAAGTCAGGATCATCAGTGAGATTTAATTTGTCAAAAAGAGATTCTTCAATTTTGCTGAATGCTTCAATTGATTCCCTGTCGAATTTCCTTCGAACAGTTATTCCTTTTCCTTCTCTTAAAAATGAAATATTGTTCAGTGCCTTTTGAGGATTTACAAATTTGACCTGCAATGATTTTTGCTTTTTACCTGAAACGGATTCTTTACCAACAATCGAATCGTAAATTGATTTAACTTTTTCCCGGAATTCTTTTATATCGTTCTTAAATTCCTCAAGCTTTTTATAACCGAGGTAGTGACTTAATTTTTCAGCCAGTTCCCCTGATTCTGGAATTATGTGTGTTTGTGAATTATTCATCAGCTGAAGAAAATGTTCTACCTTTCTGTAAATAATATATGACCTTTGCAAAGTTTCTGTTTCCTCAGTTGAAAGAAGATCACTCTGTTTTAATTTTTGAAGGGCTGAAAGTGTATTGCTTGTTTTTAAAGATTTATTTTTTCCACCGTTAAGAAGCTGTAAAGCCTGAACGATGAATTCGATATCTCTTATTCCGCCGGGAATCAGTTTTATATTAGCTTCTTCTGTATCGCGTTCAATAATTTTTTTCAGCTTGTTCATCTGCTCGAGCGGAGAAACAAAATGTGCTGAAGGAAAAATAAATTTATCTATGTATTGTATAAATTCTGAAAATAATTTTTTACTTCCTCCAAGATACCCAGCTTTGATAAGCATTTGTCTTTCCCAATCATTTCCTCTGCTTTCGTAGTAATCAAGATACTCACGTAGACTTCTGCATACTGCTGAACTTTTTCCATCAGGTCTCAGTCGTAAATCAATCCTGTATAAACTTCCTGCTTCTGATGAAGTGCATTTATCAAGGAACAGTTGAATTGTTTCAGCCAGGATTTCACTGTAATACTTCTTGCCGATCTTTTCTTCTTTGTTGTAAAATATTATGATGTCAACATCAGAACTATAATTCAATTCGTTCCCGCCAAGTTTTCCAAGAGAGACAATACAATAGGAACGATTGATTCTTTTTATTTTATATTTATTTAAAATGAATTTATGGCAGCTTGAAAAAAGATTGTCAGTTAAAGTTTTTGCAACAATTGTGAGTTCATCAATTACTTCTGAAAGTTCTGCCTGATGATAAATATCTTTAAATCCAATCCTGAGTATTTCTCTTCTTTTAAAAGAATTCAGAGTGTGAACTTTTGTTTCAAGCAATTCGTGACTGCCAATTCTTTCTTCAACTTCTCTATTAAAATTTTTTTCATTAAGCTTATTGTTTAAATATGAAGAATCTATTAACTGGTAAAAATATTCCGGGCTGATTACGAGAATGTCACTGAGATAATTGCTGTTCGAGGAAATTGTAACCAATATCTCAACGCGATGCGGATACTTAACACATTCTTCAATAAAAAAAGTAAAATCATAACGGCTTTTTATAATTCTTAATAAGTTGGATTCGGATGTCGGTGTGAAATAATGCTGACTGATTTCCTTTTCAACAAGTGAAATAAAATTATCAAGTGCTTCTGAATGAATTCTTCCTGAGCTAAGCTGGATTAAGCTTGAGACGAAATCATTAGAAAGATTTTTTATTCTCAGTATCAAAAATTTTGATTTCTATATTTTGAATCTGATATTGAACTGTAATTAATTAAAAGTTTATTCATCCAAATACAAAATTAAGCAATGACACAATCAATTTTATTCCTGACTTTAATAATCAGCTTTCAACTTTCAGCACAAAGTGTAATTGAAAGAGCAGACTTAAAAAAGTTTTTTGATGAATTTAACCACGAAGGATGTTTCGTCCTTTATGATCTGAAAAAAGATGAATACACGAAATATAATCCTGAAAGATGTGCTGAAAGATTTATTCCGGCTTCAACCTTTAAAATATTTAATTCACTTGCTGCTTTGGAAGCCGGAGTTATCAAAGATGAAAATGAAATTATAAAATGGGATGGTGTTGAGCGATTTATAGAAAACTGGAACCAGGATTTAAATCTTG
>JANWIS010000105.1 GCA_025449775.1 Ignavibacteriaceae bacterium | reverse complement strand
GATATGCTCCTCCATTAGGTGACCGCGATTATTGGTTCTGGGATAGAGCAAGTTCACAAGATAGTGTACCAACACATGTCTTTAACCAATATTTTGAAACTTTTCCTAGTTGGTTTGTTCCTGATTCACCTTATGTCAGGTTAAGAGTTGCATTGCAGGGAATCAGAAACAGCTATCAATGTCAGAATGATCATAAAGCATATATAAGTATCAATGATAAACTATTGGGACATATTATCTGGAACGGACAAGAAAATGTAGTATTCGAAAAAAGGTTTCATACTTCTCTGGATAGTATTCCGATTTTTCCGGGCAACAATCTATCTGTAGAAGTCAGAGGAGATTTATGCTTTGATGTTGATGATGATGAAATAAGAATTAATTGGTTTGAATTTGATTACTGGAGAGGAAATTCTCCTTTCGGAAAATATTATGATTTTATTAATTACGACAATAGCGGGATTAACAGATATGCAATGTTTGATTGGGAAGGCACTGATATACGAATATATATACCAAGTAAACATAAACTGATATACTTTAATGAGGCATTTTCGTTCGTACATTTTATCGATACAATGAGTGTAGCTACAGAATATTTTTTGGCATCAAGTGATCATTTTTCTTCAGTTGATTCAATCAGAGCTGATGTATCTTCTGATCTTAACAGTTCAGCTAATGGAGCGGATTATATAATTATAACACATGGCAAATTCAGAAATATTGCAGAGCAGCTTAAAAGTTTTAGATATATTAATTTTCCTGATTTAAGTATTTCTAATCCGAGGTTAATGATAATAGATGTTCAGGATATTTACGATGAGTATTCGTATGGTTTGCTGAATCCTTTTGCACTTCAGGATTTTGTCAAGCATTCATTTGATAATTGGCAATTACCTGCACCGTCTTATATTGTACTTTTAGGCGATATGAGTTATGATTACAGAGGACTTTTAGAATCCAGCCGTCCAAATTTTATTCCATCGATTCCTTACTTTACAACTACATATGGTCAGGCTGCAAGTGATAATCTCATTGTTGCAGTATCAGGTGCGGATCCTTCACCAGATCTTGCAATAGGCAGGTTATCAATTGAAACTGTACAAGAAGGAAATATTTTATTACAAAAACTTTTTAACTATCCTGATGATCCTTCAAAACCTTGGAAACAAAATGTTTTAATGCTGGCTTCAGGAATAAATTTTACGGATGAATTACAATTTGGTTTTAATGATGCAAGTTTCTATCTGGGAAATACTTTTGTTAAGCCGCATGGATATTCAGCTTCATATGTTTTCCGCTATCCAAGTAAACCCGAACATGTACCTTACCAAGGTGAAGGACCTAAAATAAGAGAAGAGATAAATAAAGGAGCCTGTCTGTTAAATTATTACGGACATGGCGGCGGTTATCAATGGGATCTCGTTTTTACAAATGATGATATTTATCTTCTTGAAAATGAAGGAAGACTGCCTGTTATTTTAAGTGTGACTTGTTACACTGCACACTTTGATAATCAGGATGTGTTTGGTGAACAGTTTAATAAAGTGGAAGGAAAGGGTAGTGTAGGATTTTATGGAAGTTCAGGGTTAACATATTGGGGTGTTGGCAAATTGATAAATGAAACGTTTTTCGATGAAGTATTTAACTTGAGAAATTTTGTAATCGGAAAAGCAATAATGAATTCAAAGAACAGAGTTCCTTCAGGTGGAATTTATGGTACCCAGATTAGTCTTCTTACATATCTTGGTGATCCAGTAATGAAGCTTGCTCTGCCCAACTATCCGGATTTTGAAATCAAATCTACAGATATAACTTTAAGCCCTGAGAATCCTCTTGTTGGTGACACTATTTCTGTAAAAGTAAAGATTTATAATTGGGGTACAGTTTTTCCAAATGACTCAGTAGCAATCGAACTATTAGCAAACTTACCTGATACATCTTACCAGGTTGGTTTAATAAAACGACCAAATTTTGCCGAGAAAGATTCTGTTTATTTTACATGGGCTCCTAACAAAGGTGGATTGTATCGTCTGATTGCTAAAGTAAATGAAACCGATGTTATAATGGAAGTAGATCATACAGATAATATAGGGACGTCACTCTTTATAATATTCAACATAAGTGAACCGAGTGCTTTAAAACCAACGGATGGTTTTGTCTCTACATCAAACCAAATAGAATTTGATTTTTCTGAAATAGGTTATTACCTCCATAAAGATCTCAAATATTATATTCAGATTGATACTTCGCTTTTTTTTACTTCACCTTTATTCGAATCGGGTGAATTAACACCTCAAGGAGCGTTTGTAAAATGGACTTCACCGGCTTTGTCAAATGGTGTTTACTTTTGGAGGGCAAGAATATTCGACGGTAATCAATTCGGTAACTGGAGCCCGGTTAAAAGTTTTTCAGTAATGAGCGAGAGCAAGAATGGCTATTATGCTCATGAAAATATTTTGAAAACTTTTTCTACTTACAACATAAAATATTCTGAACTAACTAAGAGTTTACTTCTCAACACGGATCCGCTTTCTGCAAGACCTTCAGCGAAAACTTTTATAAAAGATTTTTTAATTAATCCTCCGCTTCCGGATAGTTTAAAACTGACAAGCTTAACTACTGATGGAACATATTTATATTTTGCAAACATATATTTCTATGTAACCGATTCAACAAAAAAATCTATGATATATAGAGTTGGAACAGGAAATAACGGAACTGTTGAAGGTGATTTTTATGGATCATTCTCAAATTTCCGTGATACAGTGCTTCATAGTATTGTTTATCACAGCGATGGCAATCTTTATGTTGCAATTGGTAAACCAAATAAGCTTGTCAGAATTAATACTTCAACAGAAGTGATTGATACGGTTGATGTCCCAACAGGCATTCTAAACTGGAATGATGGAACTATTACTAATGGTCCTCAATATTTAAATTCTGATGGTCAGTACATTTATAATATTACTATCGGAGATTCGCTTGGGAATCATGTATCAATTGTTAGGATGTTTGATCCTTCAAATAATTGGTCTCTTGTCAGACCTGATTTAACTCTTTTCGGAGTCAGTTATTATCAAGGCTTTACAGGTTTTTTTGTTCATGGAGAATATATTTACACTAGCGAATACTTCAATAACTATTTACGAAAGTATAAATTAAGCGATGGATTTTTTGAAGAAGAATTTCTTGCAAGAGAACCGCACCCTTCAAGTTTTGCACATTATTTTGCATGGTGCTGGGATTGGAAGAATGACGACATTTATGCCTCAGTATTTTTATTCCCAACCATTACACCAAAATTTGGAAAATTTGCCGGCTACTATGTTGATGCTAATGGAACCGCAACTTCAAATACAGTTGGACCAGTTGCCTGGTGGAACAGTCTGAAATATAATTTTATAACTCCGAGTCCTACCGGTCAGCTTAAAACTTATTTATTAGGAGAAAATTCTATCACAAAAGCATGGGATACGCTTCAGGTTGATATTCCGGACTCAATTTCACTTTCAGGAACTGATGCTGAAGTTTATAATCGTATACGTATTAAATTCGATCTGACTGATTCGAGCTTGACTACTACTGAACCAATGGAACTAAGAAATTTACATATTGATTATCATCCGCTGTCAGATGTTTATTTTGAAAGAGAAGATTTTAATTTTCATCAGGATTCACTATTGCAAGGCTTGCCGATTACATTTGATTTTAAGGCAAGTAGTTATGGAGATCTTCCTGCCGATACACTGAATTTAAATTTTTATCTTAATGGTTTGGATAGCTTGCTGTTTAGCCCGACAGTAAATGTACCTGCTGATAGTTCATCTAACCCTGTTCAACATACGATTGAAACTGAAAGACTTTTATTCGAAAACACCATCCAGGTTTTTGGTGAACAAAATAAAAGAGAATATTTCTATTTCAATAACCTCATAGATGAAAATTTCTTTGTTGCCAGGGATTCGATAAGACCATTATTTGATGTTACATTTGACGGACAGCCCATTATAGATAATGATATTGTTTCTTCTACTCCTGAAGTTATTATTACATTGGAAGACAATGGTCCGTTACCACTAGATACAAGTTATTTTACAATTGTTCACAACAATATTCCAATGCATTTTTACCAGGAAGATTTAGACTGGACATATACCGAATATCCGAATTCAAGGTTTACTGCAACCTGGAAACCTGAATTAGAAGATGGAAGACATACTCTCGAAATTCTGGCCAAAGATGCTTCTGGTAACTTCTTTGATTCTACATCTTACAGAATTATTTTTAACGTGTTCTCTGAAAATGATATAACTGATGTATATAATTATCCTAATCCGTTTGCAAGTAATACTCATTTTACCTTTCTTCTTAAAGGAGATGAAAAGCCTGACGAACTGGATATAAAAATTTATACAATTGCAGGAAGATTAATCAGAGATATAAGGCTTGGTGCTCCTGATTTAATTACTAATTTTAATAAGATCTATTGGGATGGACGTGATCAGGATGGCGATGAAATAGGAAATGGAGTATATCTGTATAAAGTTATTGCGAAGTTCCCTGATAAAACAAAAACTATTACTCAAAAGTTGGCAAAAGTAAGATAATCTTTATTATTATTGTTGAAAATAAATATTTAACAACTAAAAAAACTATAAACTGAAAAGAGCAATGCTATGTGCGGAATAGTCGGTTACATAGGAAATAGAAATTGTGTCCCAATATTATTGGAAGGACTAAAACGTCTTGAATACCGTGGTTATGATTCAGCTGGTATTGGAATTATTCAGGACAATCTGCCTGTGATTATAAAAAATAAAGGGAAAGTATCATTACTTGAAGAAAAAATAAATGAACAGAAATTAAAATCTGTAATCGGTATTGGTCACACACGCTGGGCAACTCATGGAATTCCGAATGAATTGAATGCACATCCACATACAAATTCTGACCGGACACTGTTCATCATACACAACGGAATTATAGAAAACTTTCAGAAGCTAAAGAACGGATTAAAATCACTCGGCTATAAATTTGAAACTGATACTGATTCCGAAGTCTTTGCTCACCTGATTGACAGCTTTCTGGGAAAAGGATATAACTTAACCAAATCAGTTCAGATGGCATTGAACGAAATTGAAGGAACATACGGTCTTGCAGTAATCTATTCAAAGGAACCTGATAAAATTATTGCTGCAAGAAAAGGTTCTCCTTTAGTGATCGGTCTTGGTAAAGATGAAAATTTTTTAGCATCAGATGTTTCAGCATTACTTGCTCATACAAAGAATGTAATTTATCTGGATGACGGAGAATTCGCTGAGATATTTAAAGACAGGTATTCTGTAAGAACAATTGCCGATACTGAAATTGAAAAAGAAATACATGAAATCAACATGAGCCTTGATGAACTTGATAAAGCAGGATTCTCCCATTTCATGCTTAAAGAAATTATGGAGCAGCCTGAGTCTGTACGAAATTCAATGAGGGGAAGATTAGTTGCCGATACAGGTGAAGCAGTGCTTGGCGGACTTATAGATGTAATCGACAGGCTTGTCAGTTCAAAAAGAATTCTTATCTCTGCATGCGGAACCTCATGGCATTCGGCACTTGTAGGTGAATATATGCTGGAACAATATGCAAGGATTCCTGTGGAAGTTGAGTATGCATCTGAATTCCGGTACAGGAATCCGGTGATTTCTGCTGACGATTCAATTTTATTTATTTCACAAAGCGGTGAAACTGCTGATACACTTGCTGCTTTGAAAGAAGCAAAGAGCAGAGGTGCACTAGTTCTCGGGATATGTAATGTAGTTGGTAGCACAATCGCTCGTGAAAGTATGAGCGGTGTTTATATACATGCAGGTCCCGAAATTGGAGTCGCTTCAACAAAAGCATTTACATCACAACTTGTGGTTCTTGCATTAATTACTTTGCTGATTAGTCGCAAAAAAGGTTTAAGCTCAATAGAAGGTAAAAAAATTACTGAAGCATTGATCGGACTTCCGGAGAAGATTGAAATTATACTTAAACTCAATGAAGGAATTGAAAAACTTGCTGAAGAGTTTAAAGATTCACGTAACTTCTTATACCTTGGAAGAGGATATAATTTTCCGGTTGCACTTGAAGGTGCACTAAAATTAAAAGAGATCTCGTACATTCATGCCGAAGGTTATCCGGCTGCAGAAATGAAACACGGACCAATTGCGTTAATCGATGAAGATATGCCTGTGGTTTTCGTTGCTCCTAAAGATTCGACTTATGAAAAAATATTAAGCAACATACAGGAAGTTAAAGCCAGAGGAGGCAGAATAATTGCAATTGCTGACGAAGGTGATGATGAAATTGATGAGCTGGTAGATTACTCAATTAAAATTCCCAGGACGATTGAGATGTTAACACCTATACTAACATCAATTCCTCTTCAGCTTCTTGCATATCATATTGCTGTAAAAAAAGGATTGGATGTCGATCAACCGAGAAATCTTGCAAAGAGCGTTACAGTAGAATAATATTTTTGAGAAAAATAAGTTTATCCTTATTTTTGACCACAATTTTTCGGGCAGATAGCTCAGTCGGTAGAGCAATGGACTGAAAATCCATGTGTCGGCGGTTCAATTCCGTCTCTGCCCACGTCGATTAGGGACGAATACCGAACGTCCCTTTTTTATTTTCAGGCAAGTAGAAAATATTATCATTTAGTTGATTAACTAAATAAATGTTACATCTCAATTACAAATTTATTTTTAAGAATAATAAATTCCTGTTAGCCATTTTCATCCTTATAATAGGATTGCCATTTACCTTATCGAACGATTTTTCAAATCAATTATTTACCTCAGCTGTTTCAGCTGAGATCGGTCGGGAATATTTTCCCCTCGATTCTTCTCTTCGGCTTACTTACAATTCAACTTTCGGTGAAGCATTCGGGGAAATAAAAAGAAAGGGAGACAGCTACATCCTTGATTTACATAATGATGATTTCTTTTTCATACAAACAGTCCACGTTAAAAACGACACAGTATATTTAGACAAACTCGATCAGAAGGTGAATGTTTTTTTATTTATATCCTCCGAGATGACTGTAACTTATGATCGGCCCTATTTAAGATTTCCTTTTCCGTTAAAATTGAACGATACCTGGAAGTGGATTGGTATAGAATATATTGATGGCGGAAACCCCGATACTATTACTGTTTCCGGAAAAGTTTTAGGCGAAGAAACAATTAAGACTGAAACTGGAAATTTTGAGTGTGTCAAATTCCAAATAGAAATCCGGAAGAAAAAACGGGGTACATATACAAAATTTTATGAATGGAGAGCTCCGAATGTTGGATTGGTCAAGCTGGAAGCTTATATCGATTCGAAAGGATTTATTGGGACAATTATGAGTTTACTCGGATATGATGAAATGTATTTCATTCTGAAGAAAATTAATCAATTAAAGAAAAACTAATTTCATCCATCCATTTTTGTGGTGTAAATTCTTTTTCCAAAATAAAAACTGCTTACAAAATTCATTAAAACAAATTTATATTAATTATGAATCCTGAAGTTTTACTCACTACCAGCTTTCCAAAACTTAAACTTTATGCAAGAGGAAAAGTCAGAGATATTTATGAAGTTGGTGAATATCTTCTTCTTGTTTCCACTGACAGGCTTTCTGCATTTGATGTAATTATGAACCAGGGAATTCCATATAAAGGAATGGTTCTCACAAAGATTTCTGAGTTCTGGTTTGATCTTACAAAGGATATAATCTCCAATCATCTTGTAACTACCGATGTAAATAAATATCCTGATGAATGTAAGGAATATTCCGCTAGTCTGAAAAACAGATCAATGCTTGTAAAGAAAGCAAAAGTTGTTCCCATCGAGTGCATTGTCAGAGGATATATCTCGGGCTCGGGCTGGAATGATTATAAAAAAACCGGATCTATCTCCGGTATCAAACTGCCTGAAGGATTAAAAGAATCGGAAAAATTTCATCAGCCGATTTTTACTCCATCTACCAAAGCAGAAATTGGTGCTCACGATGAAAATATTTCAGCGGATGAAGCGATGCAGATAATTGATAAAAATACTTTTGAAGAAGTTAAAGATGCCACCATAAATATTTATAAGAAAGCTTCTGATTACGCATTAACAAAAGGGATTATCATTGCTGACACAAAATTTGAATTTGGTAAATTTAAAAATGAAATAATCCTTGTTGATGAAGTTCTCACTCCTGATTCGTCCCGTTTCTGGCCATTGGACAAGTACGAAAAGGGAAGAGGACAGGAAAGTTATGATAAGCAGTTTGTGCGTGATTATCTTCTTTCAATAAATTTTAATAAACAGCCGCCTCCACCGCCATTACCTGATGAAATTATAAACAAGACAAGCGAAAAATATCTCGATATTTATAAGAAACTGACCGGTAACTCTTTAGTTTAATTTTAATTCTAATAATTTTTTTATTAGAATTACTCCCAATTAATATAATTGATAAATTTTCTTTATCCTGATGTCAACCTGGTATAATAATTAAATGACTCTTCCCAATCAGCTTACAGTATTAAGAATTATTCTTTCACCTGTTTTTCTGTACTGCTTTCTTTCGGAAGTAATATGGATTAAGCAGGCTTCGGTTGTTGTGTATATTATCGCTGCTTTATCTGATTGGTACGATGGCTGGCTTGCACGGAAGTTCAACTACATTACAAGCTGGGGAAAATTCTGGGATCCTCTTGCTGATAAAATTTTAACTTCATCTGTTTTTTTGGGGTTTGCAATTGTAAACCTTATTCCATTGTGGATGGTAATTATAATAGTAGGAAGAGATGTTTTAATAACACTGCTCAGAGTTTTTGCAGAGTTTAAAAACTACCAGTTTGTAACAAGTTATTATGCAAAATGGAAAACGTTGCTTCAGATGATCTTTCTTTATTATTTGTTACTACTTTATGTTGCTCAGCACTCACCGGAGATAAATTATTGGTACGGAGATTTTATTTCATTAATGCTCCATAACCAGGTAATATATTTTACTGCATTATTAATTACACTAATTACATTTCATTCCGGGCTGCTTTATGTTAAACGAAACTGGGAAGTTGTACTTAAGCTTTTAAAAATTGAAAATTAATTTTTTTGAAAATTTTATAGGGTCAGGATTTTATACAGGCTATTCTCCTGTTGCTTCTGGTACGGCAGCAAGTCTTGCAGCAATTTTAATTTATTTTATTCCCGGCTTTGAACAATTATTTATCATCCTTCCTGCAATTGTTTTATTTGCAATGTATGGAATTTTTCTCGGTAATAAGTTCGAAACAAAATTTGGAAAAGATCCTGCACAATGCACAATCGATGAAGTAGTTGGCACATGGATTTCACTTATTGCATTACCAAAACTACTTGGAATAACAATCACAGCATTTTTGCTCTGGAGATTACTGGATATAATTAAACCTCCTCCGGCACGAGCCCTTGAAAAGCTGAAAGGTGGTTTTGGAATAATGATTGACGACGTAATCTCAGCTTTTTATACTCTCATAATTATGCATCTTGTAGTATATTTGCTCGGGCATTTTTAATCACAATTTCGGATATAGATGAAGGCATATATAATTACGATTGGCGATGAAATTCTTGTTGGGAATACGTTAAATACGAACGCTGCTTTTATAGGGGAAAAACTTTTTGAGATCAACATTCCGGTTATAAAAACATCAGTTGTTGGTGATGACAATACATCAATCTTAAATGAATTAAAATTAGCTTCTTCCGCGTGCGATTTAATTATATCAACAGGAGGATTAGGCCCAACTCACGATGATGTAACTAGAAAATCGATTGTCGATTTCTTTAAAACCGAGTTGATTGAAAGCAAAGAAGTACTTGAAGACATCAAAAATCTTTTTGAAAAAAGAAAAAGAAAAGTAACAAATGTAAATATCGATCAGGCAAAAGTTCCTAATATTGCTGAGGTTATTCGAAACCAGCTTGGAACAGCACCGGGATTATGGATAGAAAAATCAAAAAAGATATATGTGATAATGCCCGGAGTACCGGTTGAAATGGAATCAATGATGGATTCAACTGTAATTCCAAAATTGAATGATAAAATCGGAAGTAGTCAGACCAAAATAAAAATGAAAACGCTTCTGACAACGGGTATTCCTGAATCCACTTTATACGAACGGCTCGGAAATCTTGATGATTTATTAAATGGTGCACGATTAGCTTTTCTGCCTAATCAATTCGGAGTGAAGCTCAGATTTTCTGTTGAAGGTGATGATGAAAAAGATATTCACGATAGATTAGTTGAAGTTGAACAGAGAATACGTTCGAAAGCAGGAAGATTCATATACGGAGTTGATGATGATTCACTTGAAGCAGTTGTTGGAAAATTACTTTTAGAAAGAGAACTGAAAATTTCTGCTGCTGAATCCTGCACAGGCGGATTGGTTGGTAATATGCTTACAAATATCAGCGGAAGCAGTAAATATTTTGAAAGAGGAATTATTTGTTACAGCAATGCTGCAAAAGTTGAGCTATTAAAAGTTGATGAAGATACATTGCAGGAACACGGCGCAGTGAGCATGGAAATTGCAATGCAGATGGCAGAAGGAGTTAAATCAACAAGCGGTGCAGATATTAGATTGTCAACAACAGGTATTATGGGTCCAACCGGTGCAACAACTAATAAACCTGTCGGACTCGTTTACATCGGTTACTGTGACGATAAAGTTTGCACGGCTAAAAAATTTAATTTCGGAGATGACCGGCTTCTCAACAAACAAAGAACTGCCCAGGCAGCATTGGATTTTGTAAGAAGACAACTGCTCGGAATTTTACTGGATGATTAGATTATTTGTTGCGTTAAAAGTGCCTGATGAGATAAAGAAAGAAATAATCAATCACTGCAAAAGTATCGCTGAGAATCAGGCATTAAGGTGGGAAACAGAGGAGAAAATTCATCTTACACTCAAATTTATTGGCGAAGTAAGTGAAGAAATTCTTCAGAATATCGTTAACGAACTTGACTTTGTAAAAAATTATTCTTCTTTTAATTGTACAATTTCGAAATTCGGTTTCTTCTTCCGCGATAACCAGGCAAAAATTCTTTGGTGTGATCTTGAAACTGATGATTCTATAATTTCGTTAGTTGATGAAATTAATATTAAGTTGCAGAAGTTCGGTATCAGTATTGAAAAAAGAAAATTTAAAGGGCACTTAACTCTTCTCCGGATTAAAAACAGTGTAGATGAAAAATTTATTCAAAGATTTAAAGAATCTAAATTCGACCCGGTTAAATTTAATTCAAACGAAATTATGTTGATACAAAGTGTACTCAAACCTTCTGGCTCAGAATACAAAGTTTTAAAAATTTATGAACTAAAGTGATGGAGACTTAAATGGTTGCAGATAGAGAACAAAAGCTGAAAATAATTGACGAGGCAATCTCGACAATAGAAAAAACTTATGGAAAAGGTTCCATAATGAAATTGGGCGACGGGGTTGTTCATAATATTGAAGCGATTCCAACAGGTGCACTTTCGCTTGACTTTGCACTTGGTATTGGTGGAATTCCGCGCGGTAGAATTACTGAAGTTTACGGACCTGAATCAAGCGGAAAGACAACATTGTGTCTGCATATAATTGCTGAAGCTCAGAAGATGAACGGCTTAGCTGCATTCATTGATGCAGAACATGCACTCGATGTAAATTATGCAAAGAAACTCGGAGTTGATACAGCAAATCTTCTTATCTCCCAGCCTGACTTTGGCGAACAAGCACTTGAAATCACTGATACATTAGTGAGAAGTAATGCACTTGATGTAATCGTTATCGATTCAGTTGCTGCGTTAGTTCCTCGTTCAGAAATTGAAGGAGAAATGGGAGATGCAACAATGGCTGTTCAGGCAAGGTTAATGTCGCAGGCACTTCGTAAGCTTACGGCTGCAATTGCAAAATCAAAAACTTCTGTAATTTTTATTAACCAGCTTCGAAGTAAAATTGGAGTAATGTTTGGCAATCCGGAAACAACTACCGGAGGAAATGCACTTAAGTTTTATGCTTCAGTAAGAATTGATATCAGGCGAATTGCTGCAATCAAAGAAGGGGAAAATGTTGTTGGTAACAGAACTAAAGTTAAAATAGCAAAAAGTAAAGTTGCTGCGCCGTTTAAACAGGTTGAGTTTGATATTCTTTACAACGAAGGTATAAGTAAAACCGGTGACTTAATTGATCTTGGTGTTGAATTGGGAATTGTTAAAAAGAGCGGTGCGTGGTTTTCATACGGTGAAGATCGTTACCAGGGACGTGATGGATTTAAACAGAAGCTGATGGAGATGGAAGGATTGAGAAACAGCCTGGATAAAGAACTTCGTATTAAACTTGGTATGTCGAAAAATAGTGGTGATGGAAAAAAAGAAGAGAGCGATATTAATCTGAAAGCAAAAGATAAAAAATCAAAATAATCCAGTTATGAAATGCAAATCATTCAGGTCGTTAAAAAAGGGAAGAATGATGTAACTGTACTGTTTGAAAATGATCAGGTGTTGTTTTTAACACTTGAAGTGTTTCTAAAAAGCGGTTTAAAGAAAGGTGATAATATTTCTGAAGACCGCTTTTCTTTTTTAATTGAACAGAATAAACTCTTCCACATCAGGCAGAAAGCATTTCGTCTGCTTGGAAGAAGGCAGCATTCTTCATTCGAGTTAAGAAGAAAATTATGGAATAAAGATTATGAACAGAAACTAATTGATGAAGTTATTGAAGAGTTGAAGCAAAGTGGTTATTTGAATGACAAAGAATTTATTAGTGCTTTCGTGGCTGATAAAAACAGAGCTAAAAATTGGGGAAGCAAAAAATTAAAAGGTGAATTACGAAAAAGAGGACTCGCTTCGAAAATAATTGATGAGGAATTAAACTCCCGTCCGAAAAGTGATGATTATGAAAGTGCAGTTAAATCAGCAGAAAAAAAATATAAACTATTATTGAAAAGAAATACAGAACCTAAAGTAATACGGAATAAACTATCTGCTTATCTCTTTTCAAAAGGATTTGATTACGATATTATAAAACAGGTTTGCAACAAGCTGCTTAAAAGTAAATCGGATGAACAATAGATTTTTGACAATTTTACTTTTTCATATCTCGCTTCTCTCAACCTATTTTCTTAAATTCATCTTTGTCATCCTGAACTTGTTTCAGGAT